>NZ_CP070372.1 GCF_016919705.1 Paracoccus methylovorus | reverse complement strand
CGGTAAAGGCATCATCGCCGACCTTCTCGTAGTATTGCTTGGGCATGATGACACCCGAACGGTTGGAGTAGAACGAGACAAGATCGAGAAAAGGCCGGGTGCAGCGCACGATCAGGGTGTTCGGATCGGGCACCTCAATGGTATCAAGCGTTTCCTGCATCTCGGCCGCGCGGGACGATCTCGAACTGGGGCCAATAGCGGCTTCCATGCTGAATTTGACATCCTCAGCGGTTAGTTCGACGCCATCATGGAAGGTCACGCCCTTACGGATCCGAAAGGTCCAGATCTTGCCGTCCTCGGACATATCCCAACTCTCTGCCACACCGCGTTCTGTCGACAGGGTGCCATCCGGATTGGGCGCCACCAGCCGGTCATAAAGCAGTGGCAGATATTCCATGCAGCCACCGCTTTCACGAAGCGGATTGGGCACCAGGAAACCCAGACGCCGCATCGCAATCACAAGCTCTTCTTCGTTTGCCTGCGCCGACAGGGCCGAAGAAAACCCGTCCAGCCCGGACAGTGCCAGTGCACCAAGCCCGGCCGCGGACAGGTTCAGAAACCTCCTGCGATGCAGGTTAGTCTTTGGTATTGCCTTCGAGCCTTCAACCAATTTCATGCGCTTACTCCTCCCAGAATTGCACATCGGGACGACCGCCCTGCAGCTTTCGGCCCGGGGGTGACTTGGTATTGGGCGGGCAGGCACGAGGTTACCCCCGTGCCGCCGACGCCAGACTTTCAGTCAGGTTCGGCCGATCACTTGATCGGGTCGGGGATCACCGGCAACAGCAGGTGCGACGGATATTGCTGCCCGCGATAAACCTTGTGCACGGTCGTCTTGCTGGAGCAAACATGGTAGGGCTGACTTTGGTTCGCGCTGATGCCATTGCCCCCCGAAGGCACGTCCATAGCCGAGATTTCCACCACGATGCGGTGGTTCTGCTTGAACACGGTCGAGGTCGGCATGATCTCGACATCGTATTTCACAACTTCGCCCGGTGCGACTTTCTCCTGCTTGGAGCGGGTCAACGGATGGAAGGGCTGCCCGGTACGCGAGCGTTCCTCATCCACATAGCGATGCGAAGCCTTCAGCCAGCCGCGGGTGATTTCCTGCTCGAACAGGTCGGGCCAGCCGGGCTGCGTTTTCTTGGTGCGCTCCACCGCCACATCCGGGCCGAGATCCTTGATCGTGATGATCCAGTTCGTATCGTCCTGGTCGATCTCGGCCCAGAAATGGAAAGAGATCGGTCCGGTGATCTCCAGATCATCCGGCAGCGGATCAGTGACATAACGCAGCTTCTGCACCTTACTCGTCAGGTTCAGCGGCATCTGCAGGAAGGCGTCGGGCTGCTCGATCCCGTCATTGCTGCCGGGCACAAACTCGTTCCAGCGCAGCTTTTCCCAGCTATCCAGATACAACTTGGTCCACTGCGTTTCCTTGAGGGGCCACTGGTCAGTATAGCGATACTTGTTGGCACCGTTAACGAACAGCTTGATCGGCGGCTCGTCCATAATGCCGGTATCGACCCCTTTGAGCCAGTAGTCGAACCACCGCAGCAACTCGTCATTCATGCCGATCCAAGGCCGTCTGTCGCGCGCCAGCGGTGTCATCACCATTTTCATATTCGGATTGTCGGTGATGTAGCGCCAGTAGTTGAACATCCCCTGCAGGTGGGTCTTGTAGGTATAGCCATACCACCCTGTGCCGGTGTACATCGGCACCTTGATGTCCTTCAGATCATCCAGCCGACTGCCGTAATCCTCGCTCTCGTAGGGGTTGGTCATCGCGTTATAGAAACGCTTGTTGTGCTGCCCCTTGCGCTCGACAATGTTGTAGATATGGGCGTACATCCGAAAATCCGGATTGGCCAACGCCTCTTCCCAGAGCTGTTCCTCTTCCGGCGTCAGCTCGACATCCTTGTAGGCCTTACCTGTCACATGCGAGCAGATCGACTGGTAATGTTCGCAATGCAGCACGCCGCCCGGATAAACCTGGTTCTTCAGCATGTGGCCGGGGCTGTAGGGGAAGATCGCCTTCAGATGCGGCGACGGGTTCCTGGCTGCCAGCATCTGCTGGCGTCCGTAGGAGGACATGCCGGTCATACCGACATTGCCGTCACACCACGGTTGTGCCGCCATCCATTCGATCAGGTCATAGGCATCGAACTTTCCGTCCTTCCCCGGGTCGCCATCATCCGAATTGCCGACACCCCGGATATTGGCGATCACATGCACATAGCCACGCGTCGCCCAGAATTTGGAATCCCCCGCGCGCGCACCGGGCGGGGCAATGGCGGAATCGCCTGGCTGGTTGCGGCAGGCCTCCCAGATGGTGGGGCTCTGCATCACCTTGTTATGGGTGCCCAAACTCAATAGGGCAGGAAACTTTCCTTCTGCATCAGGGCGGTAGATGTCGATGGCCAAACGGGTGCCGTCTCGCATCGGGACCATCACGTCAATCCCGCCGATTTTCATAGAATACTGCGGCTGCGACAGCTCTTTATTCGTCAATTCGCTGATCTCCTGGTTCATGATTGGATAGATTCCAGTCGCGATTGCACGCGCAGATCCCACTGCAGGCATGCGTCGCAGATACTGACGGCAGTTATCGCTCTGGATCTTGGCGGACATCCCGCCTTCATTCACGCGGCATACAAACTTGCCACGTTTGGTGCATGGTCCTGACCATACAAAACGAGAGGTAGATCTCTCCATCCTCCCAACCAAACATTATCAGCAATAGTAAGCATTTCGAAAGCAAAGTGGTCATATCAGTTGTGATAATTATTCTGAAATTCAGATTAAACTACGCAAAGCGGAAATCATCTGCGCTCCCATCTACGGAAGCTCATGTCGCCATCTGAAGGTCAGATTTACACATTGAACAACGCACCTCACAGCGGGCACCTTTTCGGCAATCCGGCTGCTGCATACAGGTCGAATCCCCAACACCAACTGGGTTTTCACCTCCGAAACCAACGCTGGACGAGCTTGGCAAGGTCTGGACGGGTGACAGATAAGCATATTGTGATGATCGGGGCGCTTGAGGCGTGCCGAGGAAACCGGACAGCAACCCTGCCCTTTACGCGTCATAAGTAAAAGTTAATGAAGAAAATTTTCTTTTAAGTTCTCTGGCCTGCTCGATTGTGGAAAAAACTGCATCAGTGATCTGGCGAAAGTTGATGTTGAGTTACCTAATTTTGATCGCAACACTATAGTCCGTCGTCCGAGAACGATGCGGTGACGCATACCGGACACGCAAAAGTGGCAACGAGGAGGAGAGTTGACCATGAAGCTTAGGATCCTGATTAAGGCATCCGTGATGACTGCGGCGCTGCTGGTCATGCAACCGATCAAATCCTTTGCACAAGATGTCGTGCCCGACGGTGAGATTGTAACCATGGGCGCCGGTTTCGGCAGCGAGATCCCGGTGCCACGCCTGGCGTTGGGTCAAGCCAATGACTACACGCAACTGCTTTATGACTCGCTGATCGGCGTCGCGCCCGACGGCGCGCTCGATCCCAGCCGCGGCATCGCCGAAGAATGGGAGATGACCGACGAGCTGACCTGGACCTTTCACATCCGCCAGGGTGTCAAGTTTCACAATGGCGATGACCTGACTGCAAAGGATGTGGCCTTCTCGATCTGGCAGACCGCCGAGCCGGATTCGCGCAGCGGCTATGCCGACTATATCCGCGAGGTCGTCAAGAGCATCGACACCCCCGATGACCACACGGTGGTCGTGCATCTCAACAAACCCTCGATCTATCTGGACCGCTACTTCACCGGTTCGCTGGCGATGATCATTCCGAAGGATTATTATGAGAAGGTTGGCTATGACGAATTTGCCAAGCATCCGATCGGCAGCGGGCCCTATCAATGGCATTCCCAAAGCGCCGGGTCCTTCCTCAAGCTCGAAGCGGTCGAGAACCACTGGCAGATCGGCGTGCCTCGGTTCCAGTTCATGACCTTTCAGATCGTCCCGGACGAAGCCACCCGCGTCGCCATGCTGCAGACCGGCGAAGGCGACATCACCGAGGTCAGCCGCTTCCGCGTCGCCGAACTCGAGGGCATGGGCTATCGGGTGATGATCAAGTCGGGTGACACACTGTTAAACGTGCGGGGCGAGGTGCAGTGGACCGCGCCCGCCTTCCAGGACATCCGCTTCCGTCAGGCGCTGGACCTGGCGATCGACAAGCAGGCCATCCTCGATGGCATCTTCAGCGGCATGGGCAAGGTCGCGGTCAGCTATCCCGGCAGCATCGTCGACACCTGCGCCGCCGTGCCCACGCTGGAACCGCGGCCCTATGATCCGGAGAAGGCGCGTCAACTGATCGAGGAGGCCGGTCTGGTCGGCTATACGTTCACCGTGCCCAGCATGAACCGCGCCGGGATCCCCGAACTGACGCAAGTGGTCGAGGCGCTGGCCGGATATTGGCAGGCCATCGGCCTGAACCCGATCATCCGCAACACCACCTACGAAGCCTATCGCTCGCAGAAGCGCAATGGCCAGGTGGAAAACCACATGCTGGTGATGGACAACAGCGCTGCTGAATCCTGCAAGAGCATCCTGCACGAACTGGCTGCACGCTTTGACTCGGAATATGATTCGGGCGCCAATATCAGGGCCGAGGATTATCCCGAACTGACCGCAATGTTCCGCACGGCGTTGGAAACCACCGATGATGCCGTGGTGCAGGAGCAGGTCAGCAAGATCTACCGCGCCCTTTATGACAACTGGTTCAGCGCAACAATCGCCGAACTGGATCTGACAGTGGCGGTCAGCGATCAGGTTCCCGACTGGGATCTGGGCCGCGCGAAGACCGGCAACAACTACCGCGGTCTGGTCACCCGTCCCTGAATCCGCACATCCGCTCCCTGCCCGGGCAGAGGGGTAGCCAGCCCCGGACAACCCGCCGCGCCTGCGCGGATCGGGCAGCCGGGCCTGGCGTCACATCCAAGGAGATTGAAATGGAAGAAAAGGTCCACTTTTACAGCGATTGCCTGAAGCTGGTTGGAACCTTCTACACACCCGACAACCGCAAGGACGGTGAACGCCTGCCCACCGTAATTGGCATCCATGGCGGTTCGGGAACCAGCACCGCCAATGCTCTGAAGATTATCGGCCAGCGGTTGACCGATGCAGGCTACGCCTTCCTGACGTTCTACCATCGTGGTTTTGGCGACAGCGAAGGCATTCGCGGGCGCAGCATCTGGCAAAACCGTCTGCGGGACATCCAGGATTCAATCACCTATGCGCAGCAACGCCCCGAAGTGGATCCCGAACGGATTGGCCTGATCGGCCTGTCGATCGGCGGCGCCTATGCCGTCTACACCGCCGGTGTGGATGAACGGGTGAAATGCGCGGTCGAGGTCGGTGGCATGGGCGATGGCGAACGCCGTTTCCGGACCCGGATGCCCTATTACGACTTCATGGCATTGCAGGACCAGATCAAGGAAGACCGCATCCATCGCGTGCTCACCGGGGAATCGAAACGCCGCCCCTATCGCGGCAACGAATATCTCGGCCCCGAGCATCAAAAGCTGCGCGAGAAGCAGAAGGACAAGGAAACCTACGACAAGCAGGGCTATCCTCTTGAGAACACGGACAACCTGATGTCCTTCAAGCCGGAATCCGTCGTCCACCAGATCGCGCCGCGCGCGGTGATGTTCGTCAATGCCGAACGCGACGCCATCGTGCCGGTGGACGAGGCGCGCAGCATGTATGCCAAGGCGGGCGAGCCGAAAAAGCTGATGGTGATTTCCGGTTCGGGTCATGGCGAGGTCTATCCGGCCAATAATCCCGAAGTCTTTAACAGCATCATGAAGGAAAGCCTGGAATGGTACGCCCGGCATCTATAAAACAGGCCGCCCCTCGGCGCGGTGCATCGATGCCGCGCTGCATCACCTGCTCAATCCGGAGGTAAAGGGAATGCACCGTTTTATCATCCGTCGGATCTTTCAGGCGCTGATCGCCCTATTCCTGCTGTCGATCGCCATTTTCTTCACCAGCCGCCTGACCGGCAGCCCCTGTGACGTGATGCTACCCCCCGAGGCCCGCGAGGCGGACTTCCTGCTGTGCGAGCAGAACTTGAAACTCGACAGCCCGGTCTGGGTTCAATACCTCGCCTGGATTTCGGGCGTGCTGCAAGGTGATTTCGGAAGGGCCTTCGTGACCGGCCAACCCGTCATGGGCCTGATTGCAGAACGCCTGCCCAATTCTGCAATGCTGGGCCTTGTCTCGGTAATCTTCACCACGCTGGTGATGATCCCTGTGGGTATCCTGGGCGCGGTGATGAAGGACACGAAATTCGACGTCGTTCTTCGCGTGATCACTGCGATTGGGCAGGCTTTGCCGACCTTCTGGCTGGGCATTCTGCTGATGTGGTTCTTTGCGGTTCAGCTCCGTTGGCTGCCTGTCGCGGGGATGGGGTCATGGGAACATTTCATCCTGCCCGTCGGCGCGATGGCATGGTCCACCATCGCCTCACAATCACGGATGCTACGCTCCAGCATGCTGGAAGTGATGGACAGCGAGTTCGTCAAGTTGGCACGGGTAAAGGGGGCCTCTGAATCCTCGGTGGTATTCAAGCATTCGTTCCGCAACGCCCTGATTCCGGTAACGACCATGATCGGCATGCATTTTGGCAATATCATCACCGGCGCCATGATCGCCGAGGTGGTCTTCGCTTGGCCCGGACTTGGGCGGCTTCTCTACGAAGGCATCAGCACCCGGGATTTTCCGTTGATCCAAGCGTGTGTGCTGGTGGTCAGCGTCATCACCATCACCTTCAACCTGCTTGTCGACATCCTCTACGCCTATATCGACCCGCGCATCCGGTATGACTGACGGCTGCCTGTCTGGACGAAGGAAGCGCATACCGTGCGCAAGGAGAGAAATATGACCCAATCGGCCGACAACAGCCCGATTTCCCATCAGCAGCCCGGCCTGTTCCGACGCGCTCTGGATCACCTTTCGCGTGCCCCAATCATCCCGCTCGTGATCATTGGCCTGTTCCTATTCGCCGCACTTTTCGCGGATTTCCTGACCCCCTATTCCCCTACGGAACCGAACCTTGCGCTACGGCTGAAACCGCCGTTCTGGCTTGAGGGAGGCAGCCTCTCTTACCCATTGGGAACCGATCTGCTGGGGCGCGACATGCTGACCCGCATCATCTATGGCGCACGCGTGTCGCTGACGGTTGCAGTTGCGGTGATCCTGGTGGCCAAGACCATCGGAGTCGTCGTTGGCCTGACGGCTGGCTATTTCGGCGGCTGGGTGGATGCGGCGCTGATGCGGCTGGCTGATGCCACGCTGGCCTTTCCCGGCATCCTGTTCGCCATCGTTCTGGTCGTGGCACTGGGGGCCGGACTGTGGAACGTGGTCCTTGCGATCAGCCTTCTGGAATGGGCCGGCACATCCCGGGTGATCCGTGGGCAGGTTCTGTCGCTGAAGAACCGCGACTTCATAGCCCAGGCCAAGGTGGCGGGATGTTCGCCACTTCGTATCATGGCAGTCCATTTGTTTCCCAATATCGTGAACACACTCATCGTGCTCAGCACGCTGCAAGTCGGCAGCGTCATCCTTGCCGAAGCTTCGCTAAGCTTTCTCGGCGCTGGCGTGCCCGCCCCTGCCCCGGCCTGGGGTCAGATGGTGGCTGGCGGCAAGGCCTATCTAACCAGCGCCTGGTGGCTGGCCTTCTTCCCCGGCATCGCAATTGTGCTGCTGGTTCTGGCCTTCAATCTGCTGGGCGACTGGCTGCGCGACGTTCTGGATCCCAAGCTGAGACAGGTATGACACCGATGACCAGACCAATTCTTCAAGTCCGGGATCTGAAAGCCCATCTTCACCTGCGGCGGGGCGTCGTGAAGGCGGTGGATGGCATCAGTTTCGACCTCTACCCCGGCGAGACGCTTGGCGTAGTGGGGGAATCCGGTTCCGGCAAGACCATGACCGGCCTGGCGTTGCTGCGATTGCTGCCCAAACCCATCGGCCGCATCGTCGGAGGCAGCGTGACATTCGACGGCGAGGATCTGCTGGCCAAATCTGACGCCGAGATGCGCGCCGCCCGCGGCAGCCGGATCTCGATGCTGCTGCAGGATCCGATGACCTCGCTGAACCCGGTCTTTACCATCGGCAATCAGGTGGCCGAGCCGCTGAAGATCCACCAGAAGCTGCAAGGCAAACCGCTGCGCGACCGGGTAAAGGAATTGCTCCGCCTTGTCCGCATCCCCGCCCCCGGCGCGCGGATGCGCGACTATCCCCATCAGATGAGTGGCGGTATGCGCCAACGGGTGGTTGGTGCCATCGGGTTGGCCTGCTCGCCCCAGGTGCTGATCGCGGACGAGCCGACGACGGCGCTGGATGTGACCATCCAGTCGCAGTATCTGCGCCTGCTGAAAGAGATCCAGCAGGAAACCGGTGTTGCGATCATCTTCATTACCCACGATCTGGGAGTGGTGGCGCGGATGTGCGACCGGGTGGCAGTGATGTATGCGGGCAAGATCGTCGAGGCCGCTCCGGTGCGCGATCTGTTCAACAACCCCCAGCATCCCTACACTGTGGCGCTGCTGAAATCTCTGCCCAGCCTGGAAGAGCGTTCCGACAAGCTCTACGCCATCGGCGGCCAGCCGCCATCGCTGCTGAACCTGCCGAAAGGCTGTTCCTTCGCTCCGCGCTGCCCTCTTGCAGACGCGAAATGCACCGCAAGCTATCCGCCGCAGACGACCCTGTCGCAGGGCCATGTCGCCAGTTGCTGGCGTGTCGAGGAGAAAGCCCATGCCTGATGTCATTCTTGAGGTCGAAGGGATCAAGAAGCACTTTCCCGTCAGGCAGGGTAGCCTGATCTCGCCGGAAACGGGATGGCTGAAGGCGGTGGATGGCGTGGACTTCACTATTGCCGAAGGCGAAACGCTAGGCCTTGTGGGCGAATCCGGCTGCGGCAAAAGCACTACATCAAAACTGGTGTTGTTGCTAGAGGACCTGACCGACGGAACCATCCGCTTTCGCGGCAAGGATGTGGCACAGTTCACGGCCGAGGATAGCCGCGCCTATCGCCGCGCGATTCAGGCGGTATTCCAGGACCCCTACAGCTCGCTCAGCCCGCGGTTGAGGGTCAAGGACATCGTGGGTGAGCCGGTGCGGGTGAACACCGACATGCGCGGCGCGCGTCTGCTGGACCGGGTGCGCAAGGTGCTTTGCGATGTCGGGCTCAGCGATCCGTCGGTGCCGTTTAACTATCCGCACGAATTCTCGGGCGGCCAGCGCCAGCGCATCGCCATTGCCCGCGCACTGGCGCTGGAGCCCAGCATGATCGTGCTGGACGAACCCGTCTCGGCGCTGGATGTGTCCATCCGGGCGCAGATCATGAACCTGCTGAAGGATCTCCAGCAGGAAAATGGTGTGGCCTACTTCCTGATCGCACATGATCTGGCGGTGGTGCGGCACATGAGCAACCGCATCGGCGTTATGTATCTGGGCAAGCTCGTAGAGATTGCAGACAGCGACGAGTTGTCGTTGCGGCCGCTGCATCCCTATACGCAGGCCCTCTACTCGGCCGCACTACCCTCGCATCCGGATATCCATAAGGAGGAGATCATCCTCACCGGAGAAGTGCCCAGCCCGCTCAACCCGCCCTCGGGCTGCCCGTTCCGCACCCGCTGCATCCATGCCATGCCGGTCTGCGCCGAGGTAACACCCCGCCTGACCGAAGCGGCACCGGGGCATTTCGTAGCCTGTCACCTACAAAATTCGCCCGCCTGAGCCTTGCGATGGTGGGCGACTACCGAAGGCCGCGTTCCCCCCTGAACGCGGCCTTCCTTTGTGCCCTCGGCAACCCGTCGCGAAAACCCGCCCCGGATCGCTCCGGTGGCGGGTCAGATGGTGAAGTCGGCCGCCAGAGAAAAAGGCTATTCGCCGATTGCCTCGCGGATACGCGGGTCGATCAAGTCATCCACGGTCATCGGCACTCGTAACATATTCAGTTCGTTCATGTAGTGGATCAGCAGTTCGATCGACTTGCGGTTCTCGCCAAAACCAAGTGGCTTGGGATCCGGTCCGTGACCCCTGTGCGGTGTCATAGCCTTGTTCTGACGCAGCAGGCCCCAGAAATCGGCAATCACATCCAAATGGTCGGCCACCATCGTCTCGGGAACAGCAATGACATGGTTGATCGCGAAGCAGCCGTGCTTGTGATACCATTCCTGCGCCACCGCCTCGGGATCGGGGCCGAACAGCGGGTAGAGCTCTTCGCCCTCGGCCTTCAGGCCCAATGAGATATCCAGCTCGCCCGCCTTGATCATCTCGCCCATCTTGCGCCCCTCGGGCGCTTGAATGGCGGGATCGGGTGCTTCAGGCACATGGCCGTCTTCGAATTTGATCCACTGCACGCCATCGAAATCGGCGTCATAGTCGCATTTCAGGATGCCCCGCTGCCAAGTGACCGTGGTTTGCGCAAAGGACCTCACACCGATCCGCTTGCCGCGCAGATCGCCGGGACCGGACATCTGCACATTCGCATTGACCGAGGCAAAGGGCTGCTGCAGCCGCCCGATCATCACTGCCGGAAGCAGATGAAGCGGACGGCCATAGGATTTGGCAAGGATCAAGGTGGTGATCGCCATTTCACACAGATCAAAGGCCTGACGTTCAATCATCGGCTTGAACGCGTGGTGGGTTTCCTTGAAATCGGTAAATTCCAGATCCCCGGTCGACAGCTTCAGCTCACCCGACTTAATGGCGGCAACCGCCTCATGCGGCCCCAGAACGGTCTTGAATGTGGTCATGCAGGTTCTCCTCAATCCGCCAGCGTCGGATACAGCCGCTGCGCGGTGCCCGACATGATCTGTTCCACCTTGGCCTTGGGCAGAAAGGCCAGCACCGTTTCGCTCTCCTCGGCTATGGCCGCCAGCCCGCCTGGCGAGGCCGGGAAGTTCGAGCCCCACATCATACGCTCAGGGCCGAAGGCCTCGACCAGCATCGGCACAAAGGTTTCGGGTGTGGACTTGCCCTGCCGGGCGCGCCCGATGACTGCCGGGGTGAACTTGACCACCAGTTGGGGATAGGCCGGGGCCAGATCGAAGATCGTCTGCGCTTCCTTGAAGGGCGGCCCGTCTGAGACGTCTGCCCGACCTGCATGGTCCAGGACCACGGTCACGGCGGGATAGCGGTCCATCATCTCGCGCAACATCGTCATGCCCGCGGGGTTGGCCTGTACGCAGATCGGCAGGTTGACCTTCTGCGCATGTTCCCAGACCGGATAGCTGCGCGGGTCGTTCAGCCAGTCTGCCTGCCCCGGCATGGTCGTGCCGGTGGTAAAGAACCGGATGCCCGAGCAACCGCGATTCAAGATGTCCTTCAACACATCCACCGCATCCGGCGCCAGCACATCGATCGAACAGACCGCTGTCAACCGGTCGGGATATGACGCCACAGCATCAAGAACCAGACTGTTGTCATAGCCATAGGTGGTGGAGGAATGAACGACTGCCGCCTTGGCAACGCCTGCATCGTCCATCGCCGCGATCAGTTCCCCGACCGTGTTCGAATGCTTCTCGGCGGACCAGTCCGACCGTTTGCCACCCAACGGCGCCAATGGATATTTCGTCGTATCGGGTGACACGATATGGGGGTGGGTATCGACCCGTTTGATGAGCATGGGGTTTCTCCTCGGTGATGACGGGTGTCAGGCTTCGGGGTCGACGAACAGATCGGCCACTGACTGCCGCCGGGGCGAGAGGTCCTGATTTGCGGCCGCGCGTTCCAACGCCTCGATGCTGCGGATATTGGGCGCGATACCGTAGGGCAGCGGATCCTCGCCCACGATAGGCACCAGCTTGCGGTATTTTTCCTCAAAGGCTGTGGCTGCCGATCCCAAGCGGAACTCCTCCAGCCACTCGACCTTGGCCTGCAAGAATGCGTCATAGAGCGAACGTGCGACCCAAGGATGAGCGGCCAGGATCTCATCCTTGAGCACCAGCATGCCGTGCATCGGATAGATGCCGGTGCGCCCGTAGTAATCTTCCTCGGCCGCCCGGGTATCAGGGAATAGCTTGGGATAATCGGTCTTGACCTCTTGCCAGCCGCCTGTCGGCGACCCGACCCGTCCGACCCCTGCATTGCCTGCAAAGCCTGCGACCAAATCACCCGCCGCCATCATCCCGTTCAGCGATTGTCCTTTCGGAGTCGGAATCACATTCGGCGGCAGCTTCAACTGCGTGACATGTTCCTCGTCGTCCACAACCCAGGTGACCTTGCTGCTGTCCAAGCCGAAATCCTCGACCAGTGCCGCACGCAGCCAGACGCCCGTAGTTACCGAATAGGCCCGGACGCCGACCTTGTGCCCCTCAAGCTCCTTGGGATGGCTGATGCCGGCATCGGGGCGCACAAGCAGCGTGCCGTGATTGAACTGTCGCATGAGGAAGACCGGAAGCCCGATGAAGGGCGCCCCATAGCCGCGGGCAATGATATAAGTGGTTGGGGCGATCTCGCAGACATCGAACTCCACATCCCGCACCATCCGGCGATAGGCGCCGATCTGCGGCTTCACGGAGATGAAGTTCGGCTCAACCCCTTCGATGCCGATCTGACCGTTCAGGATCTTGCGGGTATGGGGATAATCACCAATGCAGATATCTAGTTTTACTTTGGCCGCCAAGGTTTTTCCTCCCGCGTCGATTTTCATAAAAAACTGCGGCGCAGCCCCTTGGCCCACCGTTCCCTCACAAATACGACGAAACAGGGAATCTATTTCGGAATTTTTCGCACATGCTTACTGCGCAATTGTGGGCTTAATCCTGCGCGCGACTTTTCATAGCGTCTGGCCAAGATGAAGGCGACCAGAAGCCCGGTCCGGACAGTGGCACTGGCGCCGTTCTCGCGCAGGATCACCGCCCCACCGTTTGTCGTCGGCCGGATGATGCGCCTTCAGGATCTGGTCCAGTCCCGCCACGGCGGGCCACGGCTGCCAGGGAGAATGCCGCCCTCGGTCTCGGCCGGGCGGCAAAGTGTGGGATCGCCCCTGCGATCAGGAAGAAAGGCAAGACAGATGAACATCTTTGGCACCGAATTCGACTATGCCAAGCGGCTCGACACGCTGCGAACGGTCATGGAGGACCAGCAGCTTGACGCAATTATCGTCCATAACTGGACCAACCAGTATTATTATGGCGGCCATTACCAGCACATGCCGTGGTATCCGCTATCGCATACCCACATCACCGAGGCGCCCCTTCTGCTGTTTAAGGACAGCGATCCGGTCTTCATGGCCGCCTTCATCACCATGAACGCGATCCGCGAAGGCACCTGGATCAAGGACGTGCGGGTGAACGACACGGGCTATGCCTCCAGTCCAGCCGACGGCGTGGCCAAGGTTCTGGCCGAGCGCGGCCTGTCGAACGGCAATATCGGCTATGAAGAGACCACGTGCACCGCTGTCACCCTGAAACGCCTGACCGAGGCGCTGCCCGGCGCCACCTTGAAACCTGCCGGCGATCTCCTGTTCATCGCGCGCTCGGTCAAGGACGAGGCCGAGATCGCACTGATCCGTAAAGCGGTAGAAATCGGACATTCCGCCATCGACGTCGCCATAAAGGCTGCCCAACCTGGCGTGACCGAGATGGAAGTCCAGTTCGCCATGGAAATCGAGATGAAGCGTCTCGGTGCCATGCGCGAGGTTGAAACCATGTGCCAATCCGGTATCCGCACCGCCAATTATCGCGCCTTCGCAGCAGAGTGGAAGGAGATCGAGGTTGGTGATCTGGTCACCATAGACCTGGGCGGCCTCTATCACGGCTATGGCTTCGACATCGCCCGCACCTGGTGCATCGGCCAGCCGAAGGACGAATATGTCAAGATTGCCCAGGATTGCTACGATACTCATGATGAGTTCATGCGGACGTTGAAGGCAGGCATGTCCTTTGCCGACATCTTCGACCATATCCGCGCCTTCATGATCGACCGTGGCTATCCTGCGAACAAGGCCAAGTTTCCCTGCCAGCAATTTGCGATTCATGGCGTGGGTCTGGGCCCGTTCCACGACTTCCCCCATCCGACACACCGCGAAACGATCATCCAGCCGAACATGGTGCTGTCGTTCCAGCCCTCGGTGCGGACCGATACCTTCTCGTTCCGCTTCGAGAACAACATTCTGGTCAAGGAAGATGGGCTCGAGCTGCTGAGCACCACGCCTCATAAGTTGATCTGATCCATTCTCCCGGAAAAGACTGCATGACATGAGCGCACGCCCTATACGCTTGGGCGTGCCGTCTCATTCCCGCCGCCCTGCGGACGACCTGCCATTTTGGCCCAAACTACGATAGTAATGCGGCCACCTGGCGTATCCGGAATTCCGTTCGAGGTTTGTGAGGGCCAAGGGTGGCGACAAGTCGTCATAGAACCGGCATGCGGTCCGACGCGTTGAACCGCACCACCAGTTCTTTTGTAGCGCAATGGAGCCGATCCGTCCCGATTGCACCATTCAGCACTCTGGCGCAGGATACCATTCCGCGAGGCAATCGCTGTGGTTCTGTGTTAGGCGGCCGGCGGGACAGCACCGGCCCGGACCCCCGAAGGGCACTACAGCATCCGTTGACGTCGGCCGTCAGCGCCGCGGAGGATGGCGATCCGACACCAGAGCCCTGCAGTTCGCACCATTTTTAAGGGTATGCCCGGCAACTCCGAAATCCTCGCGGATTGCGCGACCGCATGAGTTGAAACAGGCCGACCCGGATCTGATCAGGGCCGGCCAATTCGCTATTTTCGCCCTGTCAGCTTCAATGCGCGGTCAAGATTTCCAAAACTGCGCTTGGGCGGGGTAATCAGGATGCGGTAGCCCTCAGAGATGACCCGCTCGATGTTGTCAGGCTCTACATGGGGGTGGCCGACCGGTACGCCGGCTTCCTTGCAAACAGCCAGCACCTCGGCCATCTTCTCCAGCACCTCCGGGTGCTCGTATTGGCGCGGATGACCCAGTTCCTGGCTCAGGTCTCCCTCGCCAATGAGGATACCGCTGATGCCCCGCACTTCGCGCAATATCTCGGGCAGATTGGCGATGCCCTTCACATCCTCGATCATCAGGAAAACCAGAAGCTCGCCGGCCGGATCATACGGCCAGACATCGGCCCGGGAATAGTATTCCGTATTGGTCAGTCCCCAGAACCGGCAAGCCGAATGCGGCCCGTCGCCACGGATGCCTTGCGGTTCATATCGCATGGCCGCGGGCAGACGGGGATAACGGCAGGCCGCCACCGCATTATAGGCCTCCTCGACGCTGGTGATATGCGGCCAGACGATGCCATAGGCGCCCAGATCCAGCGCCTGTTTGGCCATCCACTGGTTCATCTCGCCGCCATTGGGGGGAATGCGCACGATTGGTGTGACCTGTGGTGCGACCGAGCCGGACCGGGCTATCTGCCGTCGGTTCAGCAGATATTGCAGCCCGTCGCGAAGCCCCTTGCCGTCCCAGACATTGTGCTCCATCTCGATGATGATGCCGTCATAATCCGAGGTCGAGAAAACGATCATCTCTTCCGGCTCGGCCTTGGCAAAAGACATCACCACGTGGCGGCCGGCTTCCAGTTGGCGGGTGATACCGTTCAAGCGGGGGATGTCAGCCATGCGCGATCTCTTTCCGGGCGACAATACGGTCGAGGATGGGGTTGATGCGTGGATAGACCCGGCGGGCGTTGTCCTCGAATATCAGGGCCCGCTGCGTCTCGGTCAGGCTATCGACCTGATCGATGTATCGCTTCGTGTCGTCGTAGTGATAGCCGGTTTCCGGGTCGATGCCCTTGACTGCACCGACCATCTCGGTCGCAAAAAGGATGTTCTCGGTCGGCACGACCTCCAACAGCAGCTTGATGCCGGGCAGATGATACACACAAGTGTCGAAGAATACGTTTTTCAGCAGATGCTCGGCCAGCGGCGGCTTGCCCATGTCCTGCGCAAGGCCCCGGTAGCGGCCCCAGTGATAGGGCGCCGCACCACCGCCATGCGGGATGATGAATTTCAGCGTGGGGAAATCCTTGAACAGATCCGACTGGATGAACTGCATGAAGGCCGTGGTGTCGCCGTTGATGTAATGTGCCCCGGTGTGGTGAAAGCAGTCGTTGCAGGACCCCGAGACGTGGATCATGGCCGGGACATCCAGCTCGACCAGCTTTTCGTAAAGCGGGTACCAGATGCGGTCGTAGAGCGGCCGGTCCTTCCAGTGCCCGCCTGAGGGGTCGGGGTTCAAATTGCAGCCGATGAAGCCCAGTTCGACAATGCAGCGCTCCAACTCCGGGATGACCGATTTCGGCGGCACCAGCGGCGATTGCGGCAACTGGCAGACGCCAATGTAATTGTCGGGGTAAAGCTGCGTCACGCGATAGATAAGGTCGTTGGCGACCTCGGACCATAACTGGCTGGTGACGGCGTTTCCGATGTGATGTGCCATCTGCCCGGCGATCGGCGAGAAGATCGTCACGTCGATGCCCCGGTCGCGCATCAGTCTCAACTGTGCGCCCTCCAGGCTATCGCGGATCTCATCATCCGAGATTCTTACCGACGCTTTCGACGGGTTTATCGCAGGGTCTGTCAGCGCCCGGATTTGCAGATCGCGAAACTCTTTCAGACCAGGCGGCGCCGTCGTGTAATGGCCATGGCAGTCGATAATCATGGGAACTCCTTCGGCAAGCGGAGGCGCCATCGGTCAGGTGGCGCCGATCAGGGCGTCGTGAGGGGCGAGAAAGGCCAACACGGCATCGTCGAAAAGATCGGGCTGCTCGATATTGATGGCATGCCCCCCCGGCAGATCGACGACCCTAAGGGTGGGCAGCAACTGACCTGCCAGCGCGCGCACCGGCTGGAAGCGGCTTTCCATCCGGCCATTGACAAGCAA
This sequence comes from Paracoccus methylovorus, assembly GCF_016919705.1. Taxonomy (NCBI): domain Bacteria; kingdom Pseudomonadati; phylum Pseudomonadota; class Alphaproteobacteria; order Rhodobacterales; family Paracoccaceae; genus Paracoccus; species Paracoccus methylovorus. The sequence goes on along the minus strand of NZ_CP070372.1, from coordinate 227,318 downwards.
CGTCGGCACGGTGGTTCGGGCAAAGATGTCGCGTACCGAAAGCTGCGGCAGCGTGTGGCGGATGATCGCGATTACGGTCGGGATGTCGCAGCCATCCGCCTCGGCTCCCAGCAGATCGCGCATCTGCGACGGGAAGCGCCGGCCATGCCGCGGATGAAACCGTTCGCGCCGCAGCGCCTCGACGCCCTCAGCCTCCAGCGCCTCGCATCGGGCAGTATCGGCCGCCCGGACCTCGGGCGTGATCGCGGTGCTCAAGGCGCGGCTGGCGTTGGTCCAGACTTGCGCGCCGACGGCGGCGGGATGGCGCAGGGCATAGCGCAGGGTAAGACCGGTGCCGAAGCTTTGTCCGCAAATATGCCAGCGCGGGATGCCTAGCTCCTGCCGTGCCGTCTCCAGGTCGGCTACAAGCGCCTCGGGGGCAAGCGCGAGCGGGTCAGTGCAGCCCGGGGTATGACCATGTCCGGGCAGCTCTGCCCGCACCAACCGGTAGCGAGAGCGTAACCCCACCAAGTTCAGATCCCAGTGCCGGGCGCTGGACAGGAAACCATGCACAAGAAGAAGCGCCGGTTTGCCTGGCGGATCGGCCTCGATCCCGATCACGCCGCGCCCTATCGGCACAGCAGATTGCCCGGTCATGTTCCGTCCCCCACCTGCGGGCCGCGGGGAATGCCCCGGAGGAAAGCCCGCGTGAGAGTTGCGGCCGACGATAGCCTGCCCGTAATTTGGAACACGAAGAAGAACGGCGCTGCCAAGGTCGTCGCGCCATGGCAGATGCGCAGCACTCTGCAGTGCTTCACCCGGTCAACTACGGCCCCGCCGATCCGCGTGGCCAGCGCCGCCCGCTGCATCCACCGCCAGGTCTGCGCCATCACCCCGCCTGAGATCCAACGAGCTTGGTTCCGGGTGGGCAGAGCCCGCAAAGGTCCAGATTTTTCGAGGCGAGCTGGATGCATGATCAGGCCGCCCCGTAGCCGACAATGCCCTTGATCTCCAGGAAATCCTCGAGCCCGAAGACGCCCCACTCCCGACCCAAGCCTGATTGCTTGAACCCGCCGAAGGGCGCGCCCGGATCGCGGGCGGGATAGTTCACATGCACCGTGCCGGCCCTGATGCGCCGCGCGACGCGACGTGCCTCTTCCGTGTCGGTTGCTGCGACATAGCCCGCAAGCCCGTAGATCGTGTCCTCGGCGATGCGGATGGCATCCTCCTCATCGACATAGGGCAGAACGGTCAATACTGGGCCGAACACCTCTTCACGGGCGACAGTCATCTCGGGCGCGGCGATCAGGACGGTAGGGCGCGTGTAATACCCTCGATTCAGTCCGGGCGGACGGCCCGGACCGCCGGCAACCACGTCGGCCCCTTCGGCGATGGCCTGTTCGATCATCGCCTGCACCTTCTCGAACTGCGCCCGATTGGCCAGCGGCCCCAACGATACCGGCTGGGCGGGATCGCCGATCAAGATGGCTTCTGCCGCGGCGCGGGCCAGTTGGCGAACTTCTTCCAACCTGCCCTGCGGCACCAGAAGCCGTGTCGGTGCGTTGCAGGACTGTCCGGCATTCGCCATACAACGGGCGACACCCTGGGCCACGGCATTGGGCAGGTCGACATCGGGCAGCAGGATATTTGCACTTTTACCGCCCAGTTCCAGCGTCACGCGTTTGACGGTATCTGCGGCAGTCTTCTGCACCTGAATACCGGCGCGGGTCGAGCCTGTGAAGGACACCATGTCGATGCCGGGATGCGCCGAAATAGCGGTCCCTACCCCCGGCCCATCGCCCTGCACGAGATTGAACACGCCGGGCGGAGTGCCGGCATCATGCAGGATCTCGGCCAGAATCATGGCGCTGACGGGGGCAAGCTCGCTGGGTTTCATAACCATGGTGCAACCGGCTGCCAGTGCCGGCGCAATCTTGCAAAGCGTCTGGTTCAGGGGCCAATTCCACGGCGTGATAAGCCCAACCACACCGATCGGTTCCTTGGTGATCAAGGTGGTGCCCTGAGTATATTCCCAAGGATAGGCTTCCAATACCCGCATGATCTCGGTCAGATGAGAAATGCCGCCGGGCACATGCACGTTGCGTGCAAAATCCAGCGGCGCGCCCATTTCCTCGGATATGGCGCGGGCCAGATCCTCGGTCCGGGCAACGCAGCCCGTGCGGATGCGCTCGATCAAGGACCGGCGCTCGACAAGAGAGGTGACAGCGAAGGCGGGAAAGGCGGCACGTGCGGCGGAAACCGCCTTGTCCACATCCGCTGCGGTGCCCAATGCGACGCGGGCGTAGGCGGTTTCGGTGGCGGGGTTCACCACATCGGCGGCACCCGCTCCTGCCGTGGGGGCAATCCAGGCACCGCCGATGTAGAATTGTCCAAGGCGCTCCATCGTCAAACCACCTTCTTCCGACGCCACCGCCTCGGCCGGTCGCCCGGATATTTCAGGCCGCTGGCCGTCACATCCATGTCTACCATCGCCTTGGCCGTCGAGATCGCGCATTTGTAACCGTGCAGGACCGGCACTTCCCAACCCATTTCGTCCAGCCGCGCCTGTATGAAGGGCTGCAACCAGAACAGGCCAGAACAGCTCATGAAAATCACTTCGGCGCCATCTTCCTCAATTGCGGCAACGGCCTGTTCCACCGCCTCGTCCACTGCGACGGACCGTTCGCCGGATCGCGCCTTTGCACGTTCCTCGTGCAAAGGGCGGCCCGAGACGCAGCCGGGCCGGTCATGGGGAAAATTGATCAGCCGGATCGAAGCGCAGCGGCCCTCCATCCGGTGCTGCAGGATCAGGTTGGAATAATAGCTGGAATGACTTTCGGCCAAGTCGATCACCCCGAATTTTGATCCCAGCATTGCCGCCACATGCATCTGCGACCAGGCGCAGGAGGAGACGGGGATGCCGTAGGGCCGCGCCAGCTCGGTGGCCTCATGAAAGCCCGGCTCCCCGCCGCCCAACAGGATGATGGCGTTATATTTGCCGCTTTCGCAGGCTTCCTTGACGATGGGCAGCCGGGCCAGACCCGAATGCATGAACTCCCGTCGGTTCTCGACCGGCCAATTGCCGTACGTGGTGGGTGCACCGCCATGGACATCCCAGGCGACCCCCTCCAGCATTGGTGCCAGAAGCGGGTAATCCATCACCGTCGTTTCCTTGGGTCCGTCCAGCTTGCGGTGCAAATACGGGCTGTCCGACGGCAGACGGAACCCTTGGATCAGCAGAAAACGATAGCGCGATTGCGCAGTGGTATCAGTGGTCATCGATCCGTTTTCCCAGTACTATTTCGCGGTTAGGCCACCATCGACCACCAGCACGTGGCCGGTGACGAAGCCGGCACGGACCAGATATGATACGGCTTCGGCCGTATCCTCGGGCGAACCGAAGCGGTTGAGCGGAAAGCGCGCCATCAGTGCATCACGCTTGGCCGGATCGGACAGACCGGTTCGGGTCGGCGTCACGGTCGAGCCCGGCGCCACCGCATTGACCCGGATGTTGTGCTTGGCCCATTCGATTGCCAGCATCCGCGTCATATGGGCGACACCGGCCTTGGCGATGCCATAGGTCGAGCTTTCGGGCACCCCATGCAGACCATGGGTCGAGGCGATGGAGACGATCACCCCGGGTCGACCCGCCGCGATCAGCCGATCCCCGAAGATCCGCGACATGACGAAGGTCCCCGCAAGGTTGATATCCATCACAAGGTTGAAATCCTCGCGCGTTACCTCCAGCGCGGGTTTGCGCATCGGGATGCCGGCGTTGTTCACCAGCACATCAACGCGGCCAAAGGTAGCCAACGCGGCATCGATCCCGGCCTCGATACTGGCATCGTCGCGCAAATCCATCGTCAGGCATTCCACCTGGCAGCCCAGAGCACGGATGGCGGCGGCGGTCTCGTCCAGCATTTCGGTCTTCAGGTCAAAAAGCACGAGATCATGCCCGTCCTTCGCCAGTTGAACCGCAGATGCGGCGCCGATGCCGTAGGCTGCGCCCGTCACCAGCGCCACCGGTACGCCCTTGTCTGCCGTCTGTGTCATGCAACTCCCCTTTGCATTTCGCCCGGCGATTTGGCCGGCTGGAAGCCGCCGTATTTGCCGCCAAAGAATACCAGCGGATCACCGCCGCCCCGCACGCAATGCGCGACATCGCCGATCAGGATTTCATGGTCGCCACTTTCGACTATGTTAGCCAAGCGGCAAACGATACCCGCCAGCGCGTCATCCACCAACGGCGCGCCGCAGGCTGCATCGTCGGTACAGCGAATTGCGTCGAACCGGGCGGCATCCCGTCCCACAAAGCTTTTCGCCGCTGCTGTCTGGTCATTCGCCAGAAGGCTAACCGCGAAAATACCGCTTTTCTTGATCGACTCACCGGTTGCGCTGCCCCGGTTGATGCAGACAAGGATCTGCGGTGGATCCAGCGAGACAGAGGTCAGCGAATTGATCGTCATGCCAAAACGCTGGCCCTCATGGGTGGTCGTGAGTACCGCCACGCCGGTGGCGAAACTGGACATGGTCTGGCGAAATTCAAATGCGTCAATCGTTGTTGTCATCTTTGATCTCGACTCTAGAAGTTAGCTTCCCAAGCAATATGGCGTCAATTATTGGCTACTATAATATCCTTAATGCTCAGAGGATAATTTCCATTATTTCCAAAATCACAGGATTACCTCGATAAGATTCGGTCCCGGCTCCACAAGACGACGGCGCAGTGCTACGATCAGCTCCTCGCAGTCATGCACCCGCTCTGCCGGAACACCCATGCTTTGCGACATGGCAACGAAATCCAGCGTCGGATTGTCGATAGACAGCATCGCACGAGCCTTTTCCCCAGGCATTCCGGCGCCAACACCTGCGAATTCCTGCTGCAAGATCTGATAAGCACGGTTGGCGAAGATGATGGCAGTGACGTCCAGACCTTCCCGCGCCTGCGTCCACAGGGTCTGCGGCATATACATGGCACAGCCGTCACCCGACAGGCTGATGACCCGACGGTCGGGACAGGCAATCGCAGCCCCCGTTGCCACAGGCATGCCGAAGCCGATCGAGCCGCCCATGTTTTGCAGCCAATCATGTGGACGGGCACCTGCCGTGAGGCCAAAGCTTTCGCGCCCGGTGGTCACCGATTCATCGACGATGATCGCGTTTTCCGGGATAAGTTGCGCCAGAATCTGCGCGATGCTGACCGGGTTCAGTGCACCTGACGGCAGGCCGTCCTCACCTTGCTGCTGGCGTCGCATATGCTGTGGTCGGGCACCCACGGCATCGGCCAGCGCACGAAGCGCAGCGACACTGCTAAGCCCCCGCGGCGACAATTCGGTCACCTGCGTCTCGGGGTGCTTCATCTGGCTGGGCTTGTTGGGATATGCGAAGAAGGATACCGGTTCGCGGGTCTCTACCGTAACGATCTGGCGATAATCTGCCAGCATATTCAATGCTGCATCGACATTATACGGAATTCGCAACGCGGTGACGCGCCCCGCCCCACGCTCGGTCCGCGCGCTAAAGAATTGCGTCGCAAGCGTCGCCCCGGTACGGCCCGCGATCTGACCGGCAAGCTCCAGCGCTTCACCGCGGATCGTCTGGCCGCCTATCAACAACATGGATTTCTGTCCCGACAGCAGCGCGCGCGCCGCCGCCTCGACCGCGTCGAAATCGACGGGGTCCTCCTGCGCGGCGGCACTCAGGCTGGCCACGACGCCGCCTTCGTTCCAAGCCGTATCACCTGGCAGGATAAGCGAAGCTATACCCGAGCGTCGCGCCACCTCTATTGCTTTGGCCGCATCTGCACCAATGGCATTCGCCCCACGCGACGTATGAACCCAATCCGACAGCGGCCGTGCCAATCCTTCAATATCCGAGGCCAATGGTGCGTCGAATTCCAGATGCCAGGTCGCATGTTCACCGATCACGTTGACCATGCCTGAGGCTGCCTTGCGGGCGTTGTGAACATTCGACAGTCCATTCGCCAGTCCCGGTCCAAGGTGCAGCAGAGTCGAGGCCGGCTTTCCCGTCATGCGGTAATAGCCGTCTGCCGCGCCGGTCGCGCTGCCCTCGAACAGCACGAGAATCGAACGCATGCCCTGAGTCCGGTCAAGTGCCGATACAAAATGCATCTCGGAGGTGCCGGGGTTGGCAAAGCAGACTTCCACCCCCGCACCGACGAGGGTTCTTACCAGGCTTTCCGCGCCGTTCATCTTTTTCTCCCTTGCGATTGGGCAGGACAGGACGGCCGTACCGCCCCCGACTTCGGACGTTCAGGTCTTGCCGATGGCGGCGTTGACCCGCGGCATCACTTCCTCGGCCATCAGTTGCATTGATCGCTTGGCAAGAGCCGGGTCCACCCAGTCCATACCGGCATAGACCAACTCGCCGAAGTCACCTATCTGCTCGCGCAATGCGAGGATCTGGTCCACCACGCTGTTCACCGTGCCCCGGATCACCAGCTTGTCCAGAACATAGTCCAGCGTGATCTCCGCATCCGGCTGTTCACGAGCTTCCTTGAAGAGAGGAAGACGGCCGATCTTGGCAAACTTGGTCAGCATCTGGTTGTAATAGAATCGATACGGGCTGTTCGCATCGGCGCCGGCATAGCGCTGCGCGGTCCCCTCATCATCCGCCACGAAGATCGTTCGCGCCACACGCCAGTCAGAGGGGTTGGCCACTTGTCCGATGGATTCCTTGCCCTGCACATAATTGTCCCAGTGCGTCTTGGCCCACTTCGCTTGCAGGAAGTTGGCCGAAAGCGGGTGGAAATCACGCTTGCCCATTAGAATAACCCCGGGAGAAAACGGCGCGACGACCGTTCCGACGATTTCCGGGCGCGGCTGCTGATAGGGCTGGCCCAGATGACCTATCCCCATTTCCAGCCAGGCGGTCTGCTCGGTGGTGACTTTGAAGCGGTTGTCGGGCAGGTCGATCCTGTAGGGCGCCTCACGGTTCCAAATTTCCAGGATCACGTCGATAGCTTCGGCAAACATCTTGCCGCGATCCTCGTCCAACTGGCCAAGCGCTTCGGCATCGGATCGAAGGTTGCCCGGACTGATGCCGAAAATGAACCGCCCCTTAGACATATGATCGAACATCGCGGCATTCGAGGCGATCAGCGTCGGGTGCATATAGGAAAGATTCGTGGTCCCGGTGGCCAGCTTGATATTTTTCGTCGCATGGATCAGCGAGGCTTGGAACAGCATGCTGGAGGTAATGTTTTCGACCCTATCGGTCAGGTGCTCGCCTATGAAGGCGTCATAGAAGCCCAGTTCATCGGCCAAAATCACGGCCGCGCGGTCTTCATCCAGCGTGTCGGCCCAAGCACGTTGCTGCGGATGCATGGGCATGGCGAAATAGCCGAGTCTCATATCGTCTCTCCTGCTCGGTCGAGGGTTCAGGACTCTTGAACGATGATTTCGACGAACCGCTCCGGGTCGTCGATCATCGGAAAGTGTCCGCAGTTTTCGATAATGTGGGTGGTGGTGCCCTTCAGGACCGCGTGGAATTTTTCATTCTTTCCCACGGTCGGGCTGCGATCTCCAAAAACAAGCACTTGGTTGTTAGGAAATTTCTTCAGGTCCGCGGCGATATCATATTCGCGCAGCGCCCACATGACACTCAGGCACGTTTTCGATCCGGCCTTGGCGCGATCAATGTTCCAGCGCAGCATCAGTTCGGACGTGAGGTCCCGTAGGCGAGGGGCAACCTTTTCGTGGCTTTGGGTCACCGGAGCATAGTTTGCCTCGGTGTTGTGCCAATTGTTCTTCCATTCCTCGGGCGAGCGGAAAGGACATTCGACGACGAAGATCTTCGAGAACCGTTCGGGGTAATGTGCACCAAGCGCCACACAGATCGCACCGCCGATTGAAGCCCCCGCGACCACGACCTCGTCCAGCTCCAGCCGGTCCATCATCTCGATCACGATGTCAGCATATTGCTTTACGCTGATATGGCGCGACAATGGATCACTGTCGCCCTGCCCCGGCATGTCCCAGGCATAAACCTTGAATTTCCTGGCCAGGGGTTCGATCACATGTTCATATTCATAGGCCGATCCACCATTGCTGTGCAGAAGCAGCAGCGGCGTCCCGGTTCCAGCCGCCAAAAGATGGATGCGGCCCTGCGACGTTTCAACAAAGATATCCTGCATCTCAGCCTCCGCTTGGTTTTCTTCACTTGATATAACCAAGCCTGTTGCGCTCCGAAATTGCAGCAGTTAGAATATCATTTGTGAATATTTTTCCGATAATGTAGGAACGGCAGCATGAACAAATTCGCCGCGTTCCAATGCTTCGTGGCAGTCTGCGAACAGGGCAGCTTCACCTCTGCGGCCAAGAAACTTAACACATCGGCCTCGACGGTAACCAAGACCATCAGTCGGCTTGAGGATGAATTACGGGTAAGGCTGTTCAACCGGACCACCCGTCAACTGGCCCTGACTGAACCGGGACAAGAGCTGTTCGACCGCGTCAAGAAGATACTTGTCGACCTCAGCGATGCAGAAAGCGCGATGCGTGTGGCCAGCAAGACAGTGCAGGGTACCGTGCGTCTTGTCGTGCCGAACTTGTTTGGGCGACTGACGCTTATTCCGGCACTTAGGGAGTTTTTCGAACGATATCCCGACGTGCAATTGCAAATTCATTTCAGCGATCGGCATGTTGACCTGATCGAGCAAGGTTACGACCTGGGCGTTCACACGGGCGAATTGGCCGATACAAGCTTCATACGCCGTCAGTTGACGCGCGGGCCTATGATCACGGCAGCATCGCCGATCTATCTGGAAAAATACGGCACGCCGCAAAAGCCCGAAGATCTGCTGCACCATAATTGCATTCATGGCCGATTTGGGTTGGATTGGACGTTCAAAAACGAACAATCTGGACGCCAGCGCATCCGTGTTTCAGGAAATCTGGCAGTCTATAACGGCGATGCGCTGCGCGAGGCTGCAGTAATGGGAATGGGGATCGTCCATTCCTCCTGGTGGGCTTTGCGGCATGACCTGATGGCGGGTCGGCTGATCCCGGTACTGGAGCCCTATCAGGTCGCAGGCCATGCGGTTTCCGTCATCTTTCCTGCCGGTCGACACCTTCCTGCACGGGTAAGGGTGTTGATCGATTTTTTGATAGAGATCACCGCATCCGGCGGCGATAAAACCGCCCCGTAGTCCCCGAACTAAAAACCAAGGAAACGAAAGGGTTGATGCTGGCAGGCGGGATCCGCGCCGGGCTCTGATGATGTGACCGCCCCCGACGGGGCCAGCGTACCAAGGTGGGTCAGCGAGGATCCACATACGGGGAACGGGCATGTCATCAGAACCCACGACATAATCTCATCACTCTTTTAAAGAATATTTATTAATTAATTCAATTAAATAATGCGTATTGACCGCCATATAATGCTATTCTGCGGATCACGCCCGCATCCCCACTTTACCCACCATCATTCCCGGCAAGGCCCGCTTATCACGACTCTCGAGAGCTGCGCCGCACAACCGCACCGTCCCAAGTCTCTATGGTCGAAACTACAGGTCGCGCTTCAGCCTGCACTTCGGATCGCAAGCAAGATCATGTGGCCGGAAAACCTCGCTCCGCCCTGACGACAACGCTCGGCCACAAGACCCACCGCATCCGAGGGCCTCGACGGCGATCTCTTGCGCGGCCAGAAGCCCGGCCTACTACTGTTGCGATGGCCTGTCGTGGCAGCTCATAGCCCCGCGTCAGGCCCGCACGATCTGGGCTAGAGCCTCGCTCGCAAAGATAGCCGGCATTCGCCGCTATCAGCCGGAAAACAATGCGCTGGCCTGCCGGGGGCCCGTCAGGTCAGCCTGCGTCAGAAACGGCACGAAGACATTGGTATCCGAGGCGATCATCGACCCCCTGCCCTCGCGCCGCAAGATGCCGGCCAGTTCCACAACCGGGCGCGCCTGCATCAGCCGCTCCATCCAGGGCCACATGCCGCAGCCAGTCGCCGGGCGCAAAATCCAGCACCTGCCGGACCGATTTCGGCAAGGTGCTCTGACCCTTGATGGAGCAGCGGACCCTGTCTGCCGACACCCCAACGCGTTTTCGCACTACGTAATCGCGTCGCTTTGGTAAAAACGCGGCTGGTTTCGCTGCGAAACCCGTTACTTCTCAAGAAGAGCCCGGATATCAGAGAGCAGGCTGTCCATCACTTCATCGCTCAGGTCGTCGCCCTCAAGCCGCAGAAGGTGGGCGTTGCCGTCCCTGCCCCGCCTGATCTCAACGCCGTTGCTCGTCCGCATCGTCATCCCGTCGATCCATCCTTGCGGCGCGGGTTTCGAGCGCGGGCGCCCTCCTCGTCCGGCATCGCGCGGCTCGTTTTCGACCGATTGCAGCACCGGCTCGATCAAGGCCCATTCAGCGTCCGCATCATCGGGAATCCGCAGCGACAAGGCTTGTCGAAGACGTGCCTCGGCCCCGTTGCGCAAGGCGGCGGACAGGCGCAGGCCGCTTCTTTCCGTCAGGGCCTCGGGAAAACGCAGCATATCGCCCAGTTCCTCGAATATCAGGGCAAAGGACCGTACCTTGGAGCGCTTGGCCTTCGAGCCGGTGGCAAACAGCTTGTTCACCGCCTCTTCGGTATTGGCGAAAGCGCCCTGATTGGCGGCGATGACGGCGATGCGGCCCCGCTCGAAATGGCTGAGTTCCTCGCGGACCTCGTTTTCCTCGACCATGGCGACAAAGGCCTCGTCAGCTTCGGTGCGCGGCCGGATAAGCGCACGGATCCGGCTGTGCTTTTCGGCCTGCGTCAGATCGTAGAGCGCCCGCACCGCATGCAGACGACGATAGCCCGAAAGCAAACCGTAGCGCCGCCCCTGCCCCTCCGGCACGACCATTTCAAAGACCTCAATGGGCAAACGCAGACCGTGCGCGGCGATGGACAGGCGCAGTTCCTGCATGTCCTCTTCGCTCATCACCATGCGGTCGCGGATCATCGCGCCCTCGTCGATCTGATCAACGGGCAGTTCGGCGATCAACAGCCCCTGTTCCTGCGCCGAGTGCAGCCGAGCGGCGTCCGCCTCGACCTTGGCGCGGGCGGCGCGAACATCGGCGCTTTCGACGGTGGACAGTGCGGCGCTGTCGGCGGCGACCTGAGCGATGGGTGCGATGCCTCGGCCCAAGGCGGGACGATCAGAGGTTTCGCTGCGAAACTGCTCCTCGATCCGGTCCAGATCCGCGCTGCTGGGGGTTTCCAACCTTCTGCGCTTAGCCATGGGCCTGCTCCTTCGCCTGCGCCGCCTCTTCTGCGGTTTTGACCTGAAGATCGCGCCACCAAGTGCCCAGAATAAGCTCTTTCACCTCTGCCCAGGTGCGATCAAATGTCTCACGGCCGCGCACATAGGTTTCGCGGTTGAACTCGCGATAGTCGGCCTCGTAGATGCCGTTCACCTGCTCCCCCGCCTGACCGACCATAGCGGTCAGCTCTTGTCGATAGGTGGTCATGAAATCGCCGAAATAGGCTTGGATGACGTTGGCCAGATCGGTCTGCTGGCTGGCGTCAAAGCGGGTGACGATCGCCCGCACGGCATCCCATTCAAAGCGCATCTCGGGCAAGCCGTCGCGGCGGCGGGCGGCGTTTTCGCCTTCTTCGACGCTGGCGAAGGTCGAATAGAGCATGTCGAAGAAACGTCCGGTCGAGTCGAATTCCAGAAACGAGGCGCCAAGCGGGACCAGCAGAATATCGGCCGCCGCAAGCGCGTTGATGGTCAGGTAGCCAAGCGCCGGCGGCGTGTCGATGATGATGATGTCGTAGTTGTCGACGACGCGGTCGTTCACCAGTGCGTTGCCAAGCGCATCCCACAGCGGCCAGCCGCGCAGGCCCATGCGCCAGACCGGGACCTGAAACTCGGCCCAGTAGAGATTGAGCTGCGCACCCAGCAAGTCGATGTTCGGCCAATGCGTTTTCTGAATCAGGTCCGGGGCGGAAATGTTCAGAGCCTCGGTCAAGGTCTCGTCGAAGGGCAGGGGGGGCTGACCCGCCGCCTCGCGCACCCGGTTTTCGTCCTGCAGCGCCAGAGCGTAATCCTTGGCCAGAAGCGGAAAGGCGGTGGACCATTCATCGGCGATCTTGCCGCCCATGATCGAGGTCATGCTGCCCTGGCTGTCGAGGTCGATCACCAGCACCTTGTAGCCGTCCAGGGCCGCCGACATGGCCAGATGCGCAGCGGTCGAGGTCTTGCCCACGCCGCCCTTGAAATTGGCCACGGCGATGATCTTGGCCGGCAGACCCTCGGGGCGCCAGGGGCGGTATTCCCGGCCGGCCGCGCCCTCGGCCGCAAAATGGTCACGCAGGCGCAACACGTCTTCGAGGCTGAACCATTTCGAATTGCCCTCGCCCGTGCCTTGCGGCAGGTCGGGGTTCTTGAGCAGCACGCGGCGGAAATGCGCGGGCGCCACCGGGATGAGATAGCGGCAGACCTCCCAAGTGGAGAACCGGCGCAAACGCTTGCGGCCGTCCGGGGCATAGCCGCGCTCGGCCAGATCCTGACGCCCGCGCGCGGCGAAGGCGGCGGCTTTTGCGAATCGGGCGGTGTCGATAGGGTCGGAAAGACGCTCGGCCGCCTTTGCCGGGTTGATGTTGAAATAGGGGGGGAGGGGGTCCTTGCCTGAGGACATATCACTACCTCTGCGATGTGCTGCTTCGATGTGTGTTTGGGCGAAACTATTACACGTCATCGCTCACAAGGGAATCACCTTCCGAGGTTTCGCAGCGAAATCCCTGAAATTTATCGGAAAGCAGCAACATATAGTTTGTGATTCCTTTCAGTTCTTTAGAATCTTTAGCACTGTAAATTCCATTAATTTCAGACTGATACCGCAAGTTCGGTACCCGTTTTCAGGCTGATGGGCACCCGTCTGCGGGATGAAGGGCACCCGAATCCGGGAATTGCGGCACCGATTCGCAGGAAATGAGGTTTCCATCAGCGGGATGGGCCCGGATGTGCGGTTTTCGCCAGATTTCTGCCTGAAAGCAGCCCTCCGACATCCTGCAAACGGGTGCCTTTCCGAGTGCTATTGCGCAAAGGCACCCATCTACGGGAGCGGGTCACGCGATCAACGGGGACCCGGATAGTTGTTGTCGGAAGGTACCTTATCCGTCATAATCCGGGTAACGATAAAAGGGCAGGGCGATGGACGATATCCCTCGCGATCAGCTTTCAGGCGCGCTGCGCCGGGGGGCGGTCAAGAAACACGTGGCGGCGATCCATGTTTCGGGCAAGTTGACGCTTCTGCAGCGCAAGCTGTCGAATGTGCTGCTGCTGAATGCCTATGACACGCTGATCAGCCGCTCTCGTCACCAGATCGACGCGCGGACCCTGTGCCTGATGATCGGCTATAACAGCAACGACATGGACACGCTGAAACAGTCGTTGCGTGGTCTGGCTGAAACGGTGGCGGAATGGGACATGCTGGACGGCAAGGGCCAGCAGGAATGGGGCGTGTCCAGCCTGCTGAGCTATGCCAAGCTGAAAGGCGGGATCTGCGAATACGCCTATTCCCCGGCGCTGGCGGAAAAACTGCATGATCCAAAGGTTTTTGCGCTGATCAACCTGAATATCCAGCGCCGCTTTACCTCGGGTCACGCGCTGGCGCTTTACGAGAATTGCTATCGCTTCGTCAGGACCGGCTCGACGGGGTGGTGGCCGCTGGATCTGTTCCGCCGGCTGATGGGGGTCGAGGGCTCGGCCTATTACGAGACTTTCAAGCACCTGAATGCCAAGGTCATCAAGCCCGCCGTGGACGAGGTGAACCGCACCAGCAACATCCTTGTCACGCCCGAGACGCGCAAGCAGGGCAGGGCGGTCACCGATATCCGCTTTCGCATCAAGGAAAACCCGCAACTGGCGATCCTGGATATGGACGACGGCGAGGGGATGCGGCACGGCGCGGTCTATGCCCGGCTGCGGGATCTGGGGGTCAGCGACCGGCTGGCGCGTCAATGGCTGTCCGCGCATGGCGAAGAGCAGGTGCTGGAAAAGCTGGACTACGTCGAGGCGCGCAAGAACGTAAAAAGCAAGCTGGGCTATCTGACCGCCGCGCTGGAGGGTAATTTCGGCGCAGTGGCCGACAGGGCAGGGGAGGCCGCCCCCAGTCCGCGGGCCGAGCGGTTGCGCCGCATCCTGGAGGCGGTCAAGGCGCGCACCCCGACCCAGCGCGACGCCGACAAGCGGTTGTTTCTGGCGCAGCTTTCCGACGCGGCCATGCGTGATGATTTCGAAAAGCACGGCTGGATGTCGCCGCTGAACAGCACCCGCATCGCCGCCTTTTGGGAGGAGATGTCGCCGGGTTTGCTGGAGGGACTGGAGGAGGTTTGAGGCAAGAAGGTATTTCTATATCGCCAATTAGTATTTTTTCTTGAGATTATTGCATACTTGACCTTTACTTGCCGTCAGCATGCGGGCGGGCTCTATGGGCTGCCCGGACCTTATAGCCGGACGGATGGACTATGACCGAACATATCCCGAACTCAGTCCTGATCATCGGGGCGGGGCAGGCCGCCAGCCAATTAGCGATCAGCCTTCGCCAAAAGAAATTCACGGGCTCGGTCACGCTGATCGGAGACGAGCCCTATTTGCCCTATAGCCGGCCGCCGCTGTCCAAGACCTATTTCAAGGACGGCCAGCCAGAGCGGCTGCTGCTGCGCCGGCAGGAGTTTTACGACACGAATGCGATTTCCGTCAGGACGGGGACCAAGGATATCGTACCTTTGATAGTGCAGTGATGATCTGCGGTGCAGTCCCCACCTTATACGTTCGCAGGAACATTTCTCGATACCCATCGTTGAGCGGCATGAAGAGGAGGCGAACATGACCGATCATGACGATCACGTTGAGAAATTCTGGAGCCGGCTCGGCGGCATAAACTCCGGCATGCTGGGCTTGATGGAAGACGCCCGACTTGTGCCCATGTCGCATTATGCCGAAGCCGAAGCCGGCAGGCTGTGGTTCATCACTGCCAAGGGAACGGATCTCGCCGGATCTCTGGCCGCTGGGGGCAAGGATGCCGTGCATGTGGTCGCCGATGAAGGAAAAGGGCTTTTCGCCCGCATCCATGGCAGGCTGGCACTGTCCGATGACCGTGCCAAGCTTGACGAGCTGTGGAATGCCGTGGCCTCCAGTTGGTTCGAAGACGGCAAGCAGGACGAGGATATCCAGCTTTTGCGGTTCGATCTCTCCGAAGCCGAGGCTTGGGTGACGGGTGGCAGCCTGTCGTTCATCTACCAGATAGCGAAGTCCAAGGTCACCGGCGACAAACCCGATATGGGAGAGCATTTCTCCCTCTCCTTCTAAAACTCGCCCGATGGCTCGTCTTCATGGCATTACTTGCCGTTATGCACGGCAGCGCCGTGTTGCGATCGGTCGCCGGGCTGCGGAAATTGGGCGAACGAACCGTCCCCGACCCTTTACCAGCGCCAGGTTCTGGGGCTCTGGATCGCCGTGAGTTGGAGGGGCCACAAAACAATCCGGGGGACTTTTTGGGCCCGACCACGGGCGCCAAATTCTGGCTCTCGGTGATGAACGAGCTGAAGAGCTTTCCCGAAACCATTACTGCCACATTTCCCGAGGCGATGGTCCAGACATGCGTCGTGCATCTGGTTCGCCACAGCCTGAACTTCCGCTCATGGACGGACCGAAAGGCGGGAAAACAGCCCCCCGGACTGTCTTCTGATCCTCCTCATTCCGCAAATCCATCAAGACGAGAGGCTCGTTCCCGACGGACGATGCCGCCCCGAAGCTGATCTTTCTGGCGACCCGGAGCTTCGAGAAAAGATGGCCGCAACGTGATAAAGGCCCGGGAAGCTTGCGACAGAACCTCTGGACCATCTCGCCAGGGCGCGCAGCGACTGTTTCCCGTTCGCGGAAAAATGCCCTGCCAAGATCGGGGGAATTTCCCCGAAGACAAGAACGACAATCAATGCTCAACTTCCTTGACGTGGGAGGCTGGTCGGCAGGTCGGACGGCTCTGTAAGCTGCCGCAATCAAGAAGTTTCGATGGAGAAGCAGGGAAAACCAACTTATGAGATTGGCAAAGATCATGTCATGGCGCCCGGCCGCTTCGGAAATGTTTTCCAAGGGTCGCTGGCGGCAAAGCGACAGCTTCGCAGCCCAGCCCAAGGCGAGCGTGGTGTGGCATGTCGAACAGCCAAGCGTATGTTGCCACACGGGGGCGAATCCGCACAAACAAGCAGTGTCGAGATGTTGTTTTCTCGCCGACCGTCGGAATGTGGATCCATGTCCTTACTTACAAACTGGAGGATCAGCATGATCGGGAAATTCGTCGCCACAACGCTTCTTGCAACTGGCATGGCACTCTCTGTGTCAGCCCAGCCCGCACCCTTGGAGGAATTATTCCTTGAAGTGGCCGCAGGTCAGGATGGGAAACCCACGATTTCGCAAGACGAATTCCGGCTTGCGAAAAATGAATACTACCGCCTCAACTTCGTTTGCGCGGATGATGCCGATGGCACGGGGTTTCAATTCGAGTCCGTGTCTTTGCTATCAAATTCACATCTGAGAGTTGTCAGCGCCGAAGGCCAGGAGATTCATATGCAAGGGCTGAGCTTTCATGCCCTCCAATGTGATGAAGCCGGAACAATACGGTTCAGCTTTTATCCTGTCCGTTCCGGCACATTCGAGTTCACCGTGCAAGATCACGCAGAACCTGCCAATATCATCAAGGGCAGATTTGTGGTCGAATAGGAGATCTGCGGGATGAGAGAAGAAACCTAAAAATTATTGTAAATACGATGGTTAACATGCGCAAGGGGTTGACCGTCAGCGCCGCTCTTGCCTTGATCGTATTGCCGGCCCATGGAGAGAGGGTATCGTCACCGACTCTCGACCGGGGTATTGCCGCGACGCTTGAGATGCCTGAAGGAGAAGGCCAGTTTCCCGCCGTATTGATGTTCCACGGCCTGGGCTCGAGCCGCGATGAGGTCGGGCTGATATTTGCCGATAGCGCAAAGGCACTGGCCGCGAATGGCATTGCCTCGCTCAGGATCGACTTTCGCGGCTTTGGCAAATCAGACGGAGATACGGGCGCATTCACGTTGGAGCGGCAGAACGAGGACGCGGCGATAGCACTGCAGGCGCTTGCCGCGATGGACCAGATTGATGCCGGGCACATCGGTGTGATGGGCTTTTCCTTTGGTGCGGGGGCTGCCATCGAATTGGCTGCGGCACGACCGGATGCGATCAAGTCGCTTGTCGTGTGGGCGCCGGTGGGCAATTACCACGACGACATGCTGGACAGCATGGGCCAGCGCGCCTTTGACCTTGCGGCGCAGGATGGAGTCGTCGGGCTGGATCTGGGCTGGCGGACCATGGCGTTGAAGCAGGGTTTTTTCGACAGCCTGAACGGGCACGACCTGCTGGCGGCGCTGCTGGCCTATGACGGGCCGTTTATGACGGTGAACGGTAGCGACGATCCTTATCGCAAATACACCCCCGCGCTGATGGAAGCAGCAGCAAGCGCAGACAAGCAGGCGCTGGTGATCGAGGGTGGCGATCATGTATTCCACGTCTACACCCCCAGCCGTTCGATGGCTGGGCAGGTCATCGATGCGACCGTCGAGCGGTTCAAGGCCACACTGGGCGAGGCGCGTTAAGCCCGGACAGATTGCGGTCAACTGCCGCTTTCGGCTGCAGCCTTGATGCCGGCCAAGGCGTCGTCGACGTATTTTTCCATGGCTGCGACGGCTGCCTCGTCGCTGAAACGCTCTTCGGGCTCGTTGGTCGTATCGGCGCGAAAGAAACTGGCCTGCCACGCGACGCTTGCCCCGTCACCGTCCGGGGCCACCGTGATGCTGTTGGTATAGAAGCTGATGGGGAACACCTCGATGTCCTCCTTGGACAGCCGCCAGCGGATCGTCATCTTTTCGGCGCTGATGTCGTCGATGCCATCGACCAGCGTGCCCCCTGTCTTGAACTCGATTATGCGCTTGGCGCCTGCACCCTCACCCTCCATGCTGGCTGTGGCGATCGCCGATTGCCATGTCGTGATAGAGGCCGGATCGGCCAGCACCGCCCAGACATTCTCCGGCGGCGCGGCCACCTTGATGCTGCGCGACAATTGCTGGGGCGTCGGACCATGGGCCAGCAGTGGGTTCGCCACCAGTGCCGCCATCGCCGAGGCAAGCAGGGTTCTGCGGTTCATCATATGATCTCCTTCCTTGCGTGAAACGGGGTGGAAAGCAGCGCGGCCAGCAACGCGGCCAAGGCCAAGGCGCCCAGAACGGGCGACAGGCTGCGGCGGGTGGTGACCTCTCGTGCCGGGGCATGGGCGTCCAGCGCCGCCTCCAAGGCCGCAGGTCCGTCCGACAGACGCGCAAAGCCCATGCCGCGTTCGCCTGCAAGCTGCGTCAGGTAATCCCCGCGCATCGCCGAAAGATGTTCCGACCCCTCCAGATCAGCTTCGCCATAGGGGTTGTTGCGCGGATGAAAGCCGGGCCGATCCGCCGCATCCGTCGGCGGGGCACCGATGCGGGAGGGCGCGTGCTGCACGTCTTCGGAACCGTAAAAACCGGTCTCACGCCCCAGATCGTCGAATTTCGGGATCGGCGCGGGCTCATTGCCGCCCGCGCCAAGGATCACACCGCCCAGACTGTCTTCATGCCAGCCCTCGGGGCCCGAATAGGGCAGGGGCGGCGCCTCGTGTCCGTCGGTGATAAAGACCAGCGCGGCATCCAGCCCCCGCGCCCGGTTCAGCGCGTGATTTAACGCCTTGGACACCATGCTGTCGCCTTCCCAGGCCATGCGCCATTCCAGACCGGCCAGCGTCCCGGTCAACGCGGCATAATCGGTGCAGATCTCGACCGGTTCAATCAGCGTCAGGCTGCGGCGTTCGGTAAAGAAGCCAAGGCCGACCCGCGTCCCGCAAGGCTGGCTGGCGATCCAGCGCGTCAGCACATCCCGCGTTGCATCCAGCCGCGAGACGCCGTCCATGTCGCGCACATTCATCGAACGGGTAATGTCCACGACGATCAGCGCATCGCGCAGCTCGCGCCGGCCCTCCATGCCCGGGCCTATGGCGGCAATCAGGGCCAGTCCGGCTGCCAGCGCCGGCAGGATGGCGCGGGCCACGGTCATGGCTCGCCTCGGGGCAGGCCCGGCAGGTCCGTCCACAGCCGGCGCGGCTGGGTGTCGGGGTTTTCGTCGCCATCCTGCCCCTCGCGCGGCAGATCCCGGACCAGACGCATAGCCAGCTCCAGATTCACCTTGGCGTCGAAATTGCCGGGGTAGGCGCGCAGCGCCTCGCGATAGGACGCCTTGGCGAGGTTGATCAGCGCCGTGGCGTCGTCGATGCGGTTGGCCTCGATCCGCTCGAACCCCATCCGCATCCGCGAATTGCCGATGGCATAGTGATATTCGGATACCAGCCCCGGCGGGGCGGCCGCCAGTCCGCCCGACAACGCCTCGGCGTCATGCGGCCGGTCGCGCAGCATCATGTAAAGCGCGCGGGCATGGGCGGCGCGCGGGTCGGCAGCGTCCCGCAACGCGATATCGCGGCCACCGGCAAGGCTGCGAATGGCGCGGTTGTCGACCGTCACGCCCCATAACTGCCAGCCCGACCACAGCACCGCCGCACCCGCAAGCGCGACCCAGACCAGCAGCGCGAAAAAACCCAGCCTTCTCATGTCGTGACCAGTAAAGGGGCGGGACGACGGGGCGCATAGCGCCGTTCCAGCCAGCGCGCGGCGGCAAGCGCGGCACAGGAAATTGAGGCCAGCAGATAGCAAGCCCAAGCCAGATCGCGGCGCGGCACGGGACGGCGCGTCAGGATGGGGCGGGATTCCATGCGGTCGATTTCGGTCACGGCGGCCTCGACTGCACCCGGGCTGTCGGCCTCGAAGGCGTAATAGGGCAGGCGCAGGCTTTGCAAAAAGATGTGCAGATGCCGTTCGGGGCGCAGATGTGGCGTATCGCCCTGTCCGGGTTCGGGCACCTCGAATATGCCCTTTGCGCCCTTGGTCCGCAGGTAGAGCCAGTAGATATTCACCTGCTGGCGCGCGGCAAGATTGCGCAGCGCGGTCTGCACCTCGGGCGCGATGACGGCTGCGCCGTCGCTGACCAACACCACGGCACGCGCGTCGCTGGCCGATGCCTCGCCCGCCATCTCCAGCGCCAGTGTCAGTCCGCGCCCGACATCGGTCTGGGACAGGCCCGGCTCGGCCATCGCGGCGACGGCGGCGGCAATGGCGGTGCGGCTTTCGGTCATCGGCAGAACCAGCATCGGGGCAGTGGAAAAGGCGGCGATGCCGATGCGGTCATCGGGACGGCGCGCGATGAAATCCAGCAGGATGCGCCGCGCCGCACTGGCCTTGCTTTCGTTGTCCCCCTGCGGGGAACGTCCCGCGAAAGTATCGTCCATGCTGGAAGAGCGGTCGATCAGCAACACGAGATTCGTCCCGATCCCGCGATAGGCGACGCTGCCACCCCGCAGATAGGGCTGCGCAAGGCCTAGGATCAGCGCGGCCAACGCCAGCATCGCCAGCGCGATCAGCGCCGGGCCGACCGTGCGTCCCCCGACTGCGCGCAGGTCCAGACGCGGCACGGCGGATGCACCCAGCCAGCGAATGGCCAGCGGCAGCAGCGCCACCGGCAGGGCGAACAAAGCTGGCGCATGGGCAAATCCGATCATCGCCTGCCCCGCTCGATCGCCGCCAAATCGCGGGCAAGCTGCGGTATGTCCTGCGCGGCTCCCGGCCCCATCCCAAAGAAGGCAGCATCCGATGCCTCGAAAAAGTCGCGCAACCGCCGGGCCAGCGGAGCGAATTGCGGTGCTGCTGTCAGGAAGCGATCAAGATCCGCCCCGATCAGCACCTGCCCAAAGCTTTGGTCAAAGGCACGGTGCAGGGCGTGACGGGCCTGCGGTTCGGGCAGGCGCGCAACGGTGCGGGCGGCACGGGTGAACGGGCGCGCGGGACGGCGGTGGAACGGGAACCAGCCCTGTTGCCAGGCCAGCGCCAACAGGCCCACCATCATGGCCAGCACTGCCGCCAGCAGCCGCAATTGCGGGGGCACCGGATCGATCAGGTGAAACGGCGGGTCGGGCTGCAATTGCTTAGCGGTCGAGGGTGCAAGGATCGGGCGGATCGGCGAGGTGACATAGCGAAAGCCCGGCAGTTCCAGCCCCGTGCCATCCGCGAGCCTGATCGCCGACGGCGGCACCCGTCTTTCGCTGGGTTCCAGGGCAGAGTAGAAATTTTGCCAGCGCAGGGTCAGCTCGGTGCCGCCGGGAATGTCGCGCTGCGCTACCTCGCGCAGGTCCAGCCAGTAATCCACCGCCCTTGGACGGGGCAGCGAGGCTGGGTCCGGCACGCCTGTAATGCGGATGCGCTGCACCAACTCGTCGCCCAGCCACCAGCCATAAGGGCGCGGGTTTTCGGCCTGCTGCGCAAAGGCGGGCAGCGGCAGCAGGGCCAGCGCCAGCCATCTCACAGCGGAGCCTCGGAAACCGAGACGGCCAATTGCGCCACATCGATGCTGTCGGTGATCTCGATGGGCGAAAGGCCGTGTTCCGCAAAAGTGCGGCGCAGGGCGGTATGGCGGTTGGCGGTCGCCTGTGCCTGTCGCGTGGCCCAACGCGGCGTGGTCAGCACGGTGCGGCGGCGGCCGGTTTCGGGGTCGCGGACCTCGGCCAGCCCAAGCTGCGGGGGCGGCGCATCAAGCCCGCTGTCGCGCAGCCAGATTGGCAGTACAGCTCGCGGGCGCAGGATCGTCAGCAGCGCGGCCAGTTCGTCCTGCGCAAGTTCGAAATCCGAAATCAACACGACAAGGACACGTTCCCGCGGCAGTTCATGCGCCATGACGGTCAGCGCATTGGTGCCGCGTCCTGCGGGCTCAAGCGGCAGTTCCAGCAACTCTGGGGCAAGGCTGCGCCGCGTCGGAGGTTGGTCGTGCAGTACCCGGTCGCCCGCGCAGACGGTCAGGGAAAACAGATCGCGCGCGCACCTTGCGGCCTGTGCAAAGCCCGCGGCCAGCAGTCGCGCAAGGCCCAGACGGTCCGCCCGCGCCACCGCGCCCAGCGAGGCCGAGGCATCCAGCGCCACATGCAGCCGCAGGTCGGTGCGGGTCTGAAAACGCCTGACATGCAGCGCCCCCAGCGGATCCATGACCGAACGGCGCAGGTCCAGGCGTCTGGGGTCGGGATGCGCCAGCAGGGGGGCGATGTCGGCAAAGTTTTCACCCGCGCCGCGCATCCGGCCTGCATGGCTGCCGCTGCGCAAACCCGGCAGCCCCTGCGCCAGCCGCCAGGCAAGAGCATCGAACAGGTGCAACTGGGCGTTCATGCCGGGACCGGGATCTTGGCAAAGGCGGCGTCGATCAGCGCCGGAACCAGCGCATCGCGTCGCGGCTCATAGGCAGGGGCAAGAAAGATGCGATGCGCCATGACAGGGGCCAGAACGGCACGCACATCCTGCGGCAGGACGGCATTACGGCCCTCGATCCAGGCGCCGGCCCGGGCGGCGCGGACCAGATATTGCATACCGCGAGGGCTGATGCCGCCCCGGATCAGGCGGGCGGCATCAGCGCCCTCCAGCACCAGATCCGCCGAGGCCGGATGACGCAGTGCCTCGCACAGGTCGAAGACATAGCGTTGCAACGCCGGGCTCGCGTGGATACCGCTCTGGATGGAGGCTGCCAGATCGTTCAGCCCGCGATAGCGCAGCATGCCCTGACCCACACTGGCAATCAGCGTGGTGGTGTCATGGAAGCGCGGCTCGAAGGCCAACGCCACGCGATCCTCGGGCGCGGCGGGGGCATCGACGGCGATTTCCATCAGGAAGCGGTCACGGGCGGCGGCGGGCAGCTCGAATGTCTCGTCGCGCTCGATCTGGTTGCGGTCGGCAAAGACCTGCAGATGCGGGAAATGAAATTCGCGCCGGAATGCCGACAGGCTGCGCTCGGCCATCAAGCGCAAAAGCAGCGCGTGGACCTGCGGGCGGGCGCGATTGATTTCATTGAAAAAGAAGACCGCAAGATCCTCGCCTTGCTCCAGAACCGGGCCGGGCTCGATGCGCGGGCGGCCGTCCTCGGCTATGTGGGCGGCATAGATCAGGTCGGTCGGCAGCAGGTCCACCGTGCCCTCGACCCGGGCATAGGGGCCGCCAAGCGCGCGGGCCATGGCGCGCAAAAGCGTGGTCTTGCCGGTTCCGACATCGCCCGCCAGCAGCACATGGCCGCGGCACAGCGCCGAGATCAGCAGCAGGCGTATGCTCCGGGTCTGTCCCAGAACGACACCGTTCAGCGCCTTTTCGGCGTCGCGGAACCGCACACGCCAGTCGGAAATATTGCTATCCATGATCCGTCCCGATTGACGCGCTGCGCGTGGTCTGGAGACACGCGCAGCGCCCCCAGCCCGCTTATTCGGCGGGCGGAGCCTTGGTTTCGTCGTATCCGTCGATTTTTTTCACGTCATATTCAAACTTGCCGGTGTTTTTCATGTTCCAGACCCGCCATTCGTTGCGGGCGTCCATGATGGCCAGCGACTCGCCCTGTTTCGACAGTTCGGCCGGATCGTGCTGCGGATCGTATTTCGAGCCCTCGACCGTTGCGGGATAGTCGGGCTTGGGCTCCCAGCAATTGCCGGGGGCCTTGCAGTTGGTGCCGTCATAGGCCAGCGCCGGAGTGCCAATGGCAAGGGCGGCGATCGTCAGGGTCAGGATGCGTTTCATGCTGTCTCCTCCTTCTGGGTCGGGCCGGGCGAGGGGGCCGCCCGGCGGTTGGCGTTCACGAATTGTCGTCATCTGACGACTTGGGTTGGAACGGCTTGAAGCCTGCTTTCTGCTCTTCGGTCAGCCAGGCGGCGTCCTTGGGGTCGTCCGTGTAAAGGTGGCGGACCCAGGCCATGGTCTTGAGCATCTCGTCCAATGTAAGGCTGCCCCACATAGGGCCCATCTGTCCGGTCGCGCCGCCATAGAGGGTCGAGAACAGCCCGACATCCTCTTCGTTGCTGGGATAGGTCCAATAGGCATCGTTCAGGCCCGGACCGATCTTGCCCTCGGCATAGTGGCCATGGCAGCCCGAGCACATGCCGGCGAACAGTTCCTCGCCCTCGGGCAGGACCGCGAGGTCTTCGTTATAGATGTTCTCGCCGGTTTCCATGAAATGCTTCACGGCCTCGGTGTCGCGGCCTTCCTCCATGGCGTCATCGAAGCTCAGCGGTGAGCCGTCGATGATGTTGAAGAACTGTGGGGCTGCCATTGCCGCGACTGGGACAAGCGTCGCCAGCACCCATGCGGCAAGGATCTTGGGCTTCGTCATTCCATTTCCTTCAGCTTGACGGCAGCAGGGGAATGCCTTCGTCGGCCAGGATGGCCTCGATTTTCTTGCTACCGGATTGCAGAGCCTGTTCGATGGGCTCAAGAAGCTCGGGGTGGGTCTTGGACACACCGACCGACTGCGAATATTGCAGCGGGATGATGACCCCGTCCGAGCGTTCGATTTCATTGGTGATCAGCGTCATCCGCAAAGGCACGCGAGAGTCGCGGACATAGCGCGCCGCCTCGGGGGCAAAGACGATGGCCAGATCGGCGCCGCCGTCCGAAACCTCCGAGACGACCCGGTTGGCTTCGACCTGCGTGTATTTGTTGCGGCGATCCTCGAAATTGGTCAGCGAAGCCTGATAGATCAGGTTGTATTCATAGCGGCCAGTATATTTCAGGATCGTTTCGGCCGGAGAGTGCAGGCGATAGGCAAAAGTGTTGAAGCCGTCCTGGTCCACGTCCTGCCATTTGTCGCCTTCGAAGTTGCGGTCCTGCCGCGTGATGAAAGCATAGCCCGAGCGGTAATAGGGGTTGCTGGTCAGCAGGCGCGGGTCGTCCGCATCGACACCCACCAGCACGTCGCACAGATCCTTGTCGATACCGTCGCGAACCAGATAGATCGCTTCCTTTTCCAGCATCACCAGTTCAAGCCTTGCGCCCATCTCATCGGCCAGCACCTGGGCTATCCTGTTTTCGAAGCCCGTGCCGTCGGCTTGGGAAAAAGGCGCATCCTTGGTCGAGGCACAGACCCGCAGGGACGTCGTGTCGGCCAAAGCGGGCGAGGCAAGGGTCAAGGCCGCCACCCCCGCCCCGCAAATCCGCAGGAAATCCATGTTCATTTCGGTTTCTCCAGACTGAATAGGTCAATCAGGCAGGCCCGCAGGGAAGGAAGACGGCGGGCCCGCCTGCCGCGTCAGGTGGGTTCGCCCGGCGCGTATTCGCCCACGTTCGGGTCGGAATAGGGGCTTTCGCCGTCGATCGAGAACACCATTACGCCGCCGCCCATCTGGGTGAATTCCTGCAGACGCTTGAAGGCGCCCACCGAACCCAGCCCGGCAGTCGGGTCGGCAAGGTCAAAGACCAGACCCACGCCCGGCCAGCCGCCGACGCCATACATGATCGCGACATATTGGCGCCCGTCGTGCTTGTAGGTCATGGGATGGCCGATGACGCCGGAAGGCAGCTTGAACTTCCACAGCAGATCACCCGTGTCGCTGTCGCGCGCCTTGATGAAGCCGTCCAGCGTGCCATAGAAGGTCAGCCCGCCCGCCGTCGTCATGGTGCCGCCCCAGACCGAGAAGCGTTCCATCTTTTCCCATTTCATCTCGCCCGAAATGGCGTCATAGGCCTTGATCTGGCCCAGACCCAGCGCGTTCTGGCGGTCGCCCTTTGGCCCCGGATACATGGTCAGTGTCGCACCGACGAAGAACTGGCCGGCACGATAGGGCAGCATGAACGGTTCCCAATCCATGCAGATATGGTTGATGCCCAGCATGAACAGCTTGCGCTCGGGGTCGTAGCTGTCATGGCCCTGGTTGTGATAGCCCATGGCCGAGGGACAGATGTCGCGCGCCTTGTGGTCCATACGGGTGCCGAATTCGGGGTCGCGCACCGGCAGGCCGGTATCCAGCTGCACCTCTTTGACCCAGTTCACCGTGTCGTCCATCTTGTCGGCCGAGATCAGGTCGCCGTTGGTGCGGTCCAGCGTATAGACGATGCCGTTGCGGTCCGGATGGGTCAGCATCTTGCGCATCTGACCCTGTTTGTCCTCTTGCTCGGACAGCATCATGACGTTGACGCCGGCATAGTCCCATTCGTCATGCGGGGTCTTTTGATAGGCGAACTTCGCCTCGCCGGTGGTTGCCTCGCGGCCCCAGATCGCCATGGTCCACTTGTTGTCGCCCGGACGCATGGTCTCGTTCCAGGGCGCGGGGTTGCCCGAGCCGTAATAGAACAGGTCCACCTCGGGGTCATAGGCATACCAGCCCCAGTTGGTGCCGCCGCCGATTTTCCAGGCGTCGCCCTCCCACGTCTCGGTGCCCAGATTCTTCTGGCCGTAATGCGGGTTCGGGGCGTTGAAGTCTTCGGCCAGCAACAGTTCGTCATCCGGGCCGGTGGCAAAGGCGCGCCAGCGCATCTCGCCGGTCTTGACGTCATAGGCGGTCACATAGCCGCGCACACCCAGTTCCGCGCCCGATGAGCCGACCAGCACCATGTCCTTGACGACATAGGGTGCGATGGTCAGCGTCGAGCCGACCTTGATGTCCGAGTTCTCCATGATCCAGCGGGTCTCGCCGGTCTCGGCATCCATGGCGACGATATGGCCGTCAAGCTGGGTGCGGAAGATCAGCGGCTGCACGTCGCCGTCGCCCGGCCAATAGGCCAGCCCCCGGTTCACCACGTCGCAGCAGGCCACGGTCCGGGCGGTCGGGTTCTGCTTGGGCTTGTTCTGCCACAAGATATTGCCCGGCTCGTTCAGATCCAGCGCGAATGTCGTGTTGGGAAAGGGCGTATGGACGAACATCTTGTCGCCGACGACCAGCGGAGTGCCTTCGTGTCCATGCAGCACGCCGGTCGAAAAGGACCAGGCGGGTCGCAGCTGCTTGACGTTCTCTTTGTTGATGTCGGTCATTTCGGAATAGTTCTGCGCGTTGTAATCGCGCCCCGTCATGACCCAGTTTGCCGGGTCCTTGGCCAGTTCGACCAACTGGTCGTTGGCGGTTGCTGGTGCAGTGGTCAGGATGGCAAGGCCCATGGCGACGGTCATCGCAAGGTATGACGCGCCCTTTGCCTTCGGGGTATTGCTTATCATAGCGATCTCGCTCCCTCTCGCTGTCTGATATGGACCGGGACGCCTGTTCGGCCCCGGCGGTCACAGCCCTTGGCGGGTCCGGGCCTCCACTACCCTGACCGCCGCAACGGTGATTAAGACACCCGGCCGTCTGCCTTGTCTGCGGGTGTGCTTCCTGACTTGTCCGGGGGTTTTCCCCCGTCTGACTCGGGGGATGCATCACCCGTTTCCCGCAAGTCCCAGACCAACGTCGCAGCGTGCGGCGGTTGTCCCATACCAAAGGCGGGCATAGTCTTGAGTGCAGGAGGATGCGCCTGCAGCGAATCACTGCAGCGCAGAAAACAGGAGGAGGCAGGATGCGATTCTGCCGGGGCACCGTCTTCGGGCGCTACACGGCAAGCATGTCGATTTTGCTTGCCCTGTCCGCATGCTATGAAGAGGACAACCAGACCCTGCCTTCGACCACAGCCAGGGAAACCGCGATCGGGGAAAGCCCGCATTGGCTGGAGGTCGATGACGCCCGTGCCCCCCAAACCTTCCTTGCCACCGAGTCCGGGCTTTCGCCGGATGCGCTTGCCCCGCTGCTGGACGAGCTTTCGGCCCATTACCGCGAAAGCCCGCGGATGATCGCCAACCGCGTCCTGCAATTGTGGCAGGAATATCCCGATATTCCGCTGGACCGGCTGATGACCGATCTGGTGCCCGCACAGGATACCCCCGAGGAAAGCCTGGGTCCCGTCGCCCAACACTACCGCATCCTGCGCGCGAATGGGGCCAGCCATGCCGATGCCGCTGCCGTCGTCATGGGGCAAGGCGGGTGAGCGCGCCGGTAGAAGAGTTCGGCTTCCGGTCTTTTGATCGCGTGCTGCCCGGATGGCGGACGGTGCCAATGCGCCGGATCGTGATGGGGCTGGCCTGCATCGTCAGCCTGTCGCTTTGCCTCATCGTCTCGGCCATTCTTATCCTGAATGCCCGCGACGCCGTGCAGGAGGAAACCGAATCCGCCTTCCGCCTTGCGCACGAATCCCTCGTGCGTCGTCTGCCCCCCAGCCACGGCGGGCGCGATACCATGGCCGAGGCGATCAGCCTTGCAGAAGAGATCGACGGGCTGCGGCATGTCGCGGCCCGCATTCTGGACCCCGACGGCCAGCCCTTGCAGTTGCGCGCGCATGGTCAGTTCCGGTCCGAGAAATCCGCGCCGCGCTGGTTTTCGGACCTTATGACCCCGCCGGTGGTCGAGGCATCGATCCCCATCACCCATTACCCAAACGTCTTGGGGATGCTGCAGGTCAGCGCCGACCCAACCGACGAGATCGCGGAGGTCTGGGACGATTTCAGCATCATCCTGCCCGTGCTGTTTCTGAATGGGTTTGCCATGTTGGGGCTGACGTTCCTGACGGCCACGCTGTTGACGCGGCGTCTGAAATCGGTGCAGGCCGCCATGGCCCAGATGCGAGAGGGGCGGCTGTCGGTGCGCGCGCCCGGCGACCGGCTGACCGAATTTGCCGATCTGGCCGAGGGGGTGAACGCACTTGCCTCGCATCTGCAAGCCGAGCGAGCAGAGAACGACCTGCTGCAAGCCCGCCTGATCGGCAGTTCCGAGGCCGAACGCTCGCGCATCGCGCTGGACCTGCATGACGAGATGGGGCCGCAGCTTTTCGCATTGCAGGCGGCCGTCAGTCACGCGCAGGCGATGACCGCCGAACTTCCCGAGCCGCCAGCCGCCCTGGGCGAAACGCTGGACGCCATTGGCCGCCATGCCGTTGAGGTCCAGAAAAGCGCCCGCACCGCAATCAACGACCTGCGCCCGATGCTGCTGGGCGAAGCCAGCCTGACCGAATTGCTGGCCGAACTGGTCGCGGGCCTTCGCGATGTCGCGCCGGAAACCCGCGTGGTTCTGGACATGGACGAAGCCGAGGATTCCAGCCCCGGCGAACTGGCGGAACTGTCGATCTATCGCTTCGTGCGCGAAAGCGTCCTGAACGCCATGCGGCACGGCCGCCCGACGCTGGTCCGGGTCAGTCTGGAAACCATGCCGGGCAGACCCGAGCAGATCGTCGCGCGTGTCACCGACAACGGGACTGGCCCGCAACCCGGTCCCGCCGGAGGGTGCCCCACGCCCGGCTTCGGGCAGATCGGCATGCAGGACCGTGCTCGCGCGCTTGGCGCAACCTATCTGCCGCCTTGGCGGGACAACAAACTGACCCATACCGAATTAAGGATGCCCCGCCCATGAAAACCGCGCTGAAACCGACACCGGACAACACCCGCCCCTTGCAGATCCTGATCGTGGACGATCACCCCGTCGTGGCCGAGGGCTGGGGCCGGATTATCCGCACCAAGGTCCCCTGCGAGATCGCCTCGGCCCCGTCCGCATCCGAGGGCTGGCGGGCATGGCGGCAGGCCCGGCCCAATCTGATGGTCGTGGACCTGAGCATCGGCAAGAACAAGATGGCCGGAATCCGGCTGATCGAACGGCTGCGGCGCGTCGATCCCGGCCTGCCGATCCTGGTGTTCACCATGCATCGCAGTCCCGTGCTTGCCCGCCGCGCGCTGATGTTCGGCGCGAACGGGATCATCAACAAGGACAGCCCG
Source organism: Paracoccus methylovorus (assembly GCF_016919705.1). NCBI lineage: Bacteria > Pseudomonadati > Pseudomonadota > Alphaproteobacteria > Rhodobacterales > Paracoccaceae > Paracoccus > Paracoccus methylovorus. Next base: position 197,659 of record NZ_CP070372.1, on the reverse strand, counting down.
CCCGCCGAAATCTGCGAGGCCTTCGCCCAGGTGGCTCGAGGGGGCAATTACGTCGATTCGCGGCTGGCGATGCAGATTGCGCTGCTGAATGTCTCGCGCCCCGGGGCAAGCGCCCCGCGTCTGACTGGCCGCGAAGAGGAAATTCTGGGCATGATCACGGAAGGCATGTCCTATCGCGACATCGCGGACCGGGCCTGCATCAGCTACAAGACGGTTTCGAACGTCAGCCTGGTGCTGAAGGACAAGCTTGGCGCGACCAATCTTGCCGATCTGGTGGTCAAGGGCATTCGTTATTTCGAAGGGGACTAGATGGCATGATGGGCCTGATCGCGGCTGGTCATCCTGAAATGGTTATCCCAAAAGTTGATGTTGCTGAAAGGCCGGTCTGATTATCGGCCCCAAGCACCGTGCCGTCGGGGGTCTTGCTGCGGGGGATTCCGGTCTACATCAAAACTGGTTCACTCAATCTTTGCTCTGGGCTCTTTGACCCTAGGTCATGTTGACAAATGGCGGAGCCAGAGGCGGATCGACGTGATGTCGATGAAGCCCAGGAAGCTTTCGGCGGTCTTGTCGTAGCGGGTGGCGACGCGACGGGCATTCTTGAGCTTGTTGAAGCACCGCTCAACGAGATTGCGCAGGCGGTAGAGCCTGCGGTCAACGGCGACCCGTAGCTTCCGGGTTTTGCGCATGGGGATGACCGGCACCACGTCGCGCACCTCCATGGTCTTGCGGATGTTGTCGGAGTCGTAGCCGCGGTCTGCGAGCAGAACGCTTGGCTCGGGCAGGTTGTCAGCCATGACCAGATCGAAGCCGAGGTAGTCCGATGTCTGCCCGGCCGTGATCTCGGTTCTCATGGGCAGGCCTGCCGCATTGACCCGCAGATGGATCTTGGTCGTGAAGCCACCTCGCGAGCGGCCGAAACCTTGGCGCGGAGTCCCCCTTTTGCGCCCGCTGCCTGATGATGAGCGCGAACCACGGTGCTGTCGATCATCTGCAGCGCATCCGGCACGATCCGGCTCTCGTTCAGCGCCTCCAGGATCTGTTCCCACAGCCCCGCCAACGTCCAGCGCCGGAACTGCCGATAGACAGACGACCATTTGCCGAACTCTTCCGGCAGGTCGCGCCAGGGCGACCCCGTTCGGGCGATCCAGAAAATCCCATCCAGAACAAGCCGATGGTTCGTGGGCTTGCGGCCGTTCGGAGAACGGACAGCCAGGATGAAGCGTTCAAAGAACGCCCACTCGTCGTTCGACATCAGGTTTCGTGCCACGCTGGTCTCCATTGCAGATACCAGCTTGAATCACGATCACCGCGCCCGGTGAATCCCTTTTGTCAACACGCCCTAGAAGCCGCCTTTGCCCTTACCCGCAACAATCATGCCCCGTGTAGCAGAATTGCGGCTGAGCCGATCCAGAGTTGGAGTTTGCGCAAGGCGGCGCGGTTTGTATTCGCGCCGCCGGGCAATATGTGTCAGTCGTAAAGTTCGCGGAACTGGTCGCGAAGCAGGTTTTTTTGCACCTTGCCCATGGTGTTGCGTGGCAGGTCATCGATGAACAGAACCCGCTTGGGCAGCTTGAACCTTGCCAGCCGATCCTCCAGCGCCGCCAGAACCTCGGCTTCGGAAGGGGGTGTGCTGCCCACGATCACCGCGGTCACGCCTTCGCCGAAATCGCGATGCGGCAGGCCGATCACCGCGGATTCGGTGACGCCGGGCAGGGCATCGATCTCGGTTTCGATCTCCTTGGGATAGACATTGTAGCCGCCGGTGATGATCAGGTCCTTGCCGCGTCCGACGATATGCAGATAACCGCGTTCGTCAAAACGCCCCAGATCGCCGGTGATGAAGAAACCGTTTTCGCGCAACTCGGCGGCAGTCTTTTCCGGCATCTGCCAATAGCCCGAAAAGACGTTGGGGCCACGCACTTCGATCATGCCGATTTCGCCCTTGGGCAGTTCGGCGCCGGTTTCGGGATCGGTCACGATGATTTCGACACCGGGCAGGGGCATTCCCACTGTCCCCGCAACCCGGTCACCGCGATAGGGGTTCGAGGCATTCATGTTGGTTTCGGTCATGCCGTAACGCTCCAGGATGGCATGGCCGGTCCGCGCCCGCCATTCGCGATGCGTGTCGGCCAGCAGGGGCGCGGAACCCGAAATGAACAGCCGTATCCCCGCGGTGGTTTCCGCATTCAGCATGTCGTCCTGCAGCAGCCGGGTATAAAAGGTCGGCACGCCCATCAGCACGGTCGCGCGGCTCATCCCCTCGAAAATGCGGTCCACGTCGAATTTGGGCAGGAAGATCATCGAGGCGCCGGAAAACAGCGTCACGTTGGTCGCTACGAACAGCCCATGCGTGTGGAAGATCGGCAGCGCATGGATCAGCACGTCGCTGGCGGTATATTCCCAGGCCTCGCGCAGGGCCAAGGTGTTCGACACAAGGTTGCCATGCGTCAGCATCGCCCCTTTGGAGCGTCCCGTCGTCCCCGAGGTGTAAAGCAGCGCCGCCAGATCGTCCGAGGCGCGCGGCACGGTCGCGAAATCCTCGGGCGCGTTGGTCGCCGCGTCGGTCAGGCTGCCTTGGCCATCAGCACCCAGCGTCAGCAGTCGCGCATTTCCGGCGACGGGCGCAAGCTGGTCGGCCTTGGCCGGGTCGCAGACAAAGATCGCTGGCGCGGCGTCCCCCACGAAATATTCGATCTCGGCGGGGGTGTAGCCGGTGTTCAGCGGCAGAAAGACCGCGCCCGCCCGCACGGTCGCCAGATACAGGATGATCGCCTGGACAGATTTTTCGACCTGAGCGGCCACGCGGTTGCCGGGCTGCACGCCCAGACTTGCCAGCGCGTTCGCCATGCGACCGGTCCGGGCGATCAGGTCGCCATAGCTGATACGTTCGCCCGACAGAGTCTCGATGGCGGTGGCTGCGGGGTCCGGGATGCCGCGCGCGAGGATGTCGAAAAGATTGTCGCTCATCATGGTTCCTTTCAGTTCGTGTTCGGCAAGGCGCGCGCGACGATTTGGGCGGCGGCAACCGTGCCGCGTTCGGCAAAGGCTTCGTGGTTCACCTCGATCCGGTCGAGGTCGTAAAGATAGTTCACCATCAGTCCATGCGCCTGTTTCAGCCCATTCTGCGAAACATCGCCAAGGTAATTCAGCCGCTCAAGCTGCGCGCCATTGCCCAGGTGGAAACGCGCGACGGGATCGGGGACACGGCCCTTGGCATCGCGGGCGCGCAGGAAATAGGTGGCGGAGGCAGCAAGCAGGGGGTCACGCAGGGCTGCGGCCTTCTCGGTGTCCTTGTGCCAGCCGGGTTCGTCCAGCAGGGCAAAGGCAATGCGCTGGTCGGCGCCGATCATGTCCGAGCCTTCGTCCTTGCGCTGCGCGGCAAGCCAGGCCGCAAAGCCCGGCACGGGCGACAGCGTGACGAAGGTGCGGATATTGGGCAGTTCCGCCTTCAGCTCCTCGACCACCTGCTTGATCAGGAAGTTGCCAAACGAGACCCCAGCCAGGCCCCGCTGCGTGTTCGAGATCGAATAGAAGACGGCGGTTGTGGCCTCATCGGCCTCGATGGGCTGGCGTTTCAGGTCCAGAAGTTCGCCCACGGCATCGGGAATGGATTTCGTCAGCGCCACTTCGACAAAGATCAGCGGCTCATCGACCAACTGCGGATGGAAGAATCCATAGCAGCGCCGGTCGGTCGGTTGCAGGCGATTGCGCAGATCGTCCCAGTTCTGGATGGCGTGGACGGCCTCATAGCGGATGATCTTTTCAAGGATTGCGGCGGGCGTGTTCCAGTCGATATGCCGCAGCACCAGAAAGCCGCGGTTGAACCATGACCCGAACAGATGCGCGAAGTCGTCATCCACGCGGCGCAGCGACGGGTCGTCGCGCAGATGGGACAGCAAATCCTCGCGCATCCGGACCAGAGCGGCCGTGCCGCCTGGGGCAAGGTTCAGGCGGCGCATCAGTTCCTGCCGGCGCGGTTCGGAGGCGGAGTGCAGGGCTTCCAGCGCCGATGGGTCGTGCTTGATGGTGGCGAGGGCTGCCTTGACCGCCATCGGATCGGGCCCGAAACGTTCGGCCAGCACCCGCAGAAAGCCCAGCCGTGCGTCCCTCCCTGCATGATCGAAGGCCGACAAAAGCCCGCTCGCCAGCGCCACACCCGATGCCTCGCCCTGCCGCGACAACAGCGCCTCGGCCAGTTCGGCCAGCTCGGGTGGCTGCGGGGCGTCCCCGCTGTCGCGGCGCCACAACAGGCGGCGACCGCGTTCGGTCAGGGTCTCGAACAGCTCACCCAGAAAGGCAGGGCGACCGGCGCGCGGGCTTTGGGTTTTCATCACGACCTCCTTGGTTCAGGGGATGGTTGCCGGGATCACCCCGGCAACACGACGAAGATCAGCCACAGGACGACCGGCGCGATCAGCGTGACCAGAGCGCCATAGTTCAGCAGCTTGCGGAAGAAGGCCTGCTTGTCCACACCCTGCGCGTTGGCCAGAACCAGCGCCCCGTTGGTGGAAAACGGGCTGACATCCACGATGGTCGATGCGACGGCCATGCCCGCAATAAAGCCGATGGCGCTGACGCCCGTGCCGCCCTGCAAAAAAGGCACGGCCAGCGGGATCAACGATCCCAGCACCGCGGTCGAAGATGCGAAGGCAGACACCACCGCGCCGATGAAGAACAGCATCAGTGCCGCCAGCAGGGGCGAGGCCATGCCGGCTACGCTGTCGCCGACAAAGTCGATGGTTCCCATCCCCTCCATCACCGCGACATAGGTTGAAACGCCGGTAATCAGCATGATCTCGGGCCAGGCGACCTGCGCCATGGCGCGTTTCTGCATGGTCGGCGCCCAAAGTGCCAAAGCCAGGCCGATGGTCAGCGCGATAAATCCGATGTCCAGCTTGAAGGCCAGAACCAGAACCGCCAGCAACCCAAGTCCCGCCAGCGTCACGATCTGGTAAAGGTTGCCGTCGGGATGGTCGCCCTCATTGACCTCGTCGACCAACTTGTTGGAATGGCCGCCGCCTTCGCGTCCGATGCGGGGGCTGATTGCCTCGGCCTCGCTGTCGCCGAATATCTGCGGGCCAGTGGCGGCGCGGGTGATCTCGACATGCGGGACGATGACCGGCTCGATTTCCTGACGCATCTGCATCAGCGCGCGTCCGCCCAGCACCATGAACAGAATCAGGGCCACCGCCGCGTTCACGGTGAAGCTGGCCGCGAAGGTGGTCATCGGACTAAGCGGCAGGCCCGATTTTTCCACCACGCCATTGGTGATGCCGCCATAGATGCTGATAGGCGAAAAGCCCCCAGCCTGCGCGCCATGCACCACCATCAAACCCATCAGCAGGGGCGAGATGTGATAGCGGAAGGCGAAACCAAGCGCGATGGGCGCAACGATGGCGACGGCGCCGGGGCTGACCGCGCCCACCGCCGTCAGCATGGCCGAGATGCCGAACATGATCCACGGAATCGCGGCGATCCGACCCTTGACGGCGCGGACAGCCATGCGGACCAGCCAGTCGATGGTGCCGTTGTTCTGCGCGATGGCGAACAGCCATGTGATGCCCACCAGCGTCAGGAACAGTCCGCCCGGAAAGCCTCCGATGATGTCGTTGGTGCTTTGTCCGGCCAACAGCGTGCCGACCAGAAATGCACCGACAAAGGCCAGTACACCCATATTGATCGGCCAGATGGTGGCGATGACAAACATCGCGACCAAGGCGTAAATTGATAGAAAATGTGGGGTCATGCGCGGCTCCTCCTCCTTGCAATCTTCCTTGGACACGCGCCCGGCGCGAATCCCCTCCCGCCGCTGTTATACATTTGTCTGTTCATGATGTATATAACAGAAGATCGGATGGATAAATGCTGCTGCGCGGGATATGCTGACCCGCATGAGCATGAGGCCGACCATGACGAGCATCCCGAACACGCTGCGCATCCGCAACGCGTTGGAAAACGCCATCGTGCAAGGGGTTTACGCCCCCGGTGCCCGGCTGGACCCCGAAGCACTGGAGCGGGAGTTCGACTGCTCGCGCACCCCGATCCGCGAGGCCTTGCATCAACTGGAGGCCTCGGGGTTGGTACGGGTGGTGCCCAAGCGCGGCACCTTCGTCACGGAATGGAGTCCAGAGGAGTTGGCCGAACGCTTCGAGGTTATGGCCGAGATCGAGGCGACCTGCGGCAGGCTGGCCGCACGCCGTATTCTGGACAGCGAGATGGCGGCGCTTGAGGCCGCGCATGACGCCTGCCGCCAGCGCGCCGAGGTAGGCGACGTGGAAGGGTATTACGCCCGGAACTCGGATTTTCACCATTGCATCTATCGCGCGACCCACAACGCTTTTCTGGAACACGAGGCGTCGCGGCTGCATGCGATGCTGCAGCCTTACCGACGGATGCAGTTGCAGGTAAGGAACCGGATGGGCCGGTCATATGCCGAACATGACGCGGTGGTGGCCGCCATCCGCGCGGGCAATGCCGATGAGGCGGCCCACGCGCTCCGCGACCACGTCATCGTGCAGGGCGACCGCTTCCACGACCTGATTGCCGCCCTGCGTCAGGGCTAGGCATAAGAAGGAGCGGCGGTTTTCAGAGCGTGCGTCGGCGGAAGCAGCCCGCTGACGGATGCTGGCGGATGGACGAGCCCAGGCGGACCGGGACAGCGGGTTTATCGCTACCATGCTGCTGGCAGGTCCGGAAAAGCCAAGGCGTCAAGGACATCGACCGGATGCTGAAATGCTCTGACTGCTGGCGCTGATCGAGATAATGCAGGTCCACTATCTCAATAATATGGTCTCGCAAGATCATCGCCTCATCAAGCGCCGGGCATGAAATGGCGTGGCTTTTCGTATAATCAGAACAGCATTTCTACCACCGATATACCGCGGTCCAGCCCTGTCACCGTTCCCGAAGGATCAATGTCATCCCAATCACAACGGATCGCCCCTCTGCCGATCATTACGACGAGATATTTTAAGCTATAGGATAGCTCATGCATTGGAATTAGGACGCCCTAGCGGCTGGACGAATTTTCGCCGTGACAGTGGCGCCCTTGAGCCACTTGGGCGGCAGTTCCGGTTGTCGTTCCCGTCACGCGGGACCGAGCGTTTCCAGTCGTACGTTTCGACATGCAAAAGCTGACGAGTCGCTCTCAATTCATCCTGGATGGAACGGGAAAATCACTGGCACCAGCGTGATCGCGACGATCAGCACGATAGCAACCAGCGGCAAGCCGATCCGCGTGAAGTCCCAGAACCGGTAGCCACCGGGACCTATGACCAAAGTGTTGACGGGCGAGGACACCGGGGTCAGGAAGGCTGCCGACGCCGCCAGCGCCACGGTCATCGCGAAAGGATAGGGCGACACCCCCAAGTCGGACGCGAGTGCCAGAGCGATTGGCCCCATCAGAACCGCCGTCGCCGTGTTCGAGATGAACAGGCCCAGTGCCGCCGTGGTCACGAAGATCACTGCCAGCGCGGCACGGGGCGCTGAATCCCCGATCATGGCTCGCAGCGCTTCGGCTGCCAGATCGACGCCACCTGTCTTCTGAAGCGCCAGCGAGAACGGCAACATGCCTATGATCAGCACGAGGCTTTGCCAATGGATCGAACGATAGGCCGAGGGCATGTCGACACAGCCGAAAAGCCCCATCAGCAGACAGCCGATCAGCGCTGCCAGCACATTGGGAACGATGCCGGTAATCATCATCATGACGACGAGGGCCAGGATGGCGACGGCAGGAATGGCCCGGAAAGGGGCCTCCAGCAATTCATCGATCTCTCCGGGCAAGGCGAGCACGACCAGATCCCGGCTTTGACGCATCTGCCGGATACGGCTCCAGGGACCGACCGACAGAAGCACATCGCCCCCGCGCAGCACGGTCTGCGCATCGACATCTCCGATCGGCTGATTGTCCCGACGAAGGCCAACGACGGCAAGGCCGTGGACCGACCGGAACCGCGACTGCGCAATACTCCTGCCGACCAGCGGCGAACCGGGCGGCACGATCAGTTCGACCATACCGATCTCTTGCGCCTGGTCGGTGAAGTAGCGGCCCGAGATAGGCAGGCGGCGCAGGTCATAGGTGTTGCAGAACGCCTCTATATCCGTATCCTCACCGAACACGTCCAGAAACAGTGCGTCTTCGGCCTGCAATATGGTATCGGCCCGCGGCTGGATCAGCCGTCGGCCATAAGAGGTCGAGCGCTCGATACCGAGGATGTTGATCCCCGCCGTTCCACGAAGATCGAGCTGGTCCAGCCGTTTGCCGACGAGTCCCGACCGGGCCGTCAGGTGCAAACGAAACTCGCGCCCGGCCAGGCCATAGCTGGCGATCCAGTCGGCAAGCGTCGGTCGCTGATTGTCCGTAGCGGTGCTTTCGGCGGCGAGCCAGCGTCGGGCGACCAGCATATAGCCGATCCCCAATATCAAGACCGGCAGCCCAAATGGAGTGAAGTCGAAAAAGCCGAAGCCCTGATGCCCCTCGCGCCTGAGCAGGCTATCGAGCACGAGGTTCGGGGCCGTGGCAACCAGCGTCATCATCCCGCTGATCAACGCAGCCGCACTCAGTGGCATCATCAGCCGCCCAGGCGCCACCCCGATATTTGTCGCGATCCGCAGCACGATCGGGATAAAGATCGCGACCACTCCGGTCGAGCTCATGAATGCGCCGATCCCGGCAACGGCCGCCATCAGCAGCACGATCAAACGCACTTCCGATGCACCGGCATGGCGCACCAACAGATCGCCGGTATGTTGCGCGACGCCGGTGCGCACCAGCGCTTCGCCCAGAACGAAAAGTGTCGCTATCAGGATGATATTCGGGTCGCTGAAACCGGCCAGCGACTCCTCAAGCGTAATGATGCCTGTGAGCGGCAGTGCCACCAGGGCCAGGATCGCGACCACGTCCATCCGGGGCCAATTGAGCGCGAACATTGCAATCGCCGCCGCCAGCAGCGTCAGGACAATCATCAGCTCCGTTGCCATTTTCCCGCCTCTCGAACTTGCATCATTTCCGGCTGCCTTCCCACGTCGCGTATCTGAGATCAGCAGCTCGTATCATGGGGCCGGGTCGAACCTCGACTCCCAAGCGCTTGGGCCCCTGTTTGAAGCGGTAAGCAACGCACGTTATGCGATCGAGGACCGGGTGGCTCTTGGCATGAAGCGACCGGGCCATGTCCTGTCGACATCTCAAACCTGCCCAATCCTGTCAAGTTTCGTGTAGAGATCGCTGACAATGGCATCGGCCTTGATGCCGGACAATATGAGGCGTGCTAAGCAATATATAAATATTTCAAATAGATACGAGAGGGAAGTGGGCTTGCCTTGGGCGCTTTCTTCCCTCTGCGACGAGAGCCCGCTCCAACCTGAGGACGGACGATGAAGCGAACGAGATACCGTGAAGGGCAGATTAATGGCATCTTGGCCGAGCATGAGGCTGGCGCGAAGTGCGCCTCTCTGTGCCGAAAGCGCGGGATGTGGGAAGGCACCTTCTAATGCCTGGAAAGCGAATATTCCGGGATGACGGTCTGGGGCATCGGGTGAACTCCTTTCAGGCAAAGCTCGACTGGCTGTCGGCCAAAGGCCACCGTGCAGGTGCAGCCAGCGGGGTTTGTGGGGTTCAGCGCTGCAATGAGCGACGGCGACCATTCAGACCGGAACGGGGCAGGGGAACCGTTCAGCCCTGGCTGAAATCTATCGCCACAGGGTACAGCAAGGCGATCAGCCCGGACAGACAGCCAGAGACTGACAGGCTAGGGTTTGGCATCGCAACCTCTTTCGGGGCATGTCTTCGCCGTTCGAGAAAGCATAGGCTTTCCAGCCCAACCCTCTCAAGCCGGACGCTTTCGCCATTCAAAGTGCGAGAGATATCCTTCGGGTGGCTGATAACTTTCAGCTCCCGACAGATCCGCCCCAACCTCATCAACGATGCTGATCGAGGTCTCTTTTACCGATGCACCCAACCCGAAATGGCGCTTCATGCTGCGCTTCCTTCCCTGATGCTTGTGGCTGCTTCACACAGAACGCGTTCTACCATCAGCCCGAAGCGCAGCACCTCATGACTCCGGGGCGGGAAGTGGGATCCAAGCCGAATACCCCATCTGATCCTAAGACGCCCTACTTCCAGGTCACGGCCTGCTGGCCAGCAGGGCCCGCAACTGCGTGGGAAATACTTGCAGCAACAGGGTCTCGGTAACAGCATCCTCAGATTTCGCGACATAGACACGCAGATCGATGGGACTGTCGTCGCGGGGCACCAACTCTTCGGGCCCGCCGAAACCGAGATCGAACATGGCGCGCCAGGTTGGGCGGCCGACGACGGGATAGACCGCGTCGTTGGACACCACCCCGCGCGAGGCGGTGATGTTGAGATGCGGCTTGTCGCCGGGTTCAAGCGAAGGGGACGTGAAGTCGCACACGATCTTCACCGTCTCCTGCGGGCGCGGCTGGCCGGGCACGCCGCCGGCACCGATGCGGACTGCGACGAACTGCCCGGTGCTGTCAGCCAGTGGGCTATCCTCAAGCCAGGACAATCGGTAGTCCAGCCGGTATTCCGCGCCGGGCCCAGGCGGGACAGCAGGCTGCCAGAAGGCTACGATATTGTCGTGGATCTCGTCATCGGTGCTGAGCTCGACCAGTGTAACCGTGCCGTCACCCCAGTCCCCACTGGGCGTGACCCATGCGCTGGCGCGTTTTTCATAGAAGACGCCGTCGTCCTGATATTGCTCGAAACTTCTTTCGCGCTGCATCAGGCCGAAGCCTTTGACCGAAGGCGCGGTGAAGGTGTTTGCCATGGTATGGGGCGGGTTATTCAGGGGCCGCCAGATGCGCTCGCCCGTTTGGGTCAGTATCTCGAGGCCGTCCGAGTCGTGCACCTCGGGCCGCCAGTCCGGCGCGATATGCGGTGCGTTCTTGCCGAACCAGTACATCGAAGTCAGCGGTGCGATACCCAACCTCTCAACCGTTTCTCGCATGAAGATGCGAGCGGTGACGTCCTGCTCGACCCCCTCGCCGCGGCGGGAGACGATGCGATAGGCGCCGGTCGCGCGCGGGCTGTCCAGCATCGCATAGGTGGTCATGCCGTGATCGGTTTCCGGTTCCAGCCAGAAATGGGTGAAAAGTGGGAACTCCTCGGGACCGTCGGGGATGGCGGTGTCAATCGCCAAGCCGCGGGCCGAGAGGCCGAACTGGCCGCTATAGCCGGAGGTTCGCCAGTAGGAGGCACCCAGGAACGCCATCCAGTCGAGCCCGGTTTCCGCATCCATGACACTGAAGCCGGCAAAGCCGTCGGTCCGGGCCAACCGACTTGCCGGATTGTCGGCGGGGATGTCAAAGAGGTCCAGCGAAAACGGGATTTCGGTCGCCATGCCGTCCTTGAGCGCATGGATGTGGACCGGCTGCTTGAAATAACGGCCGGGGAAAAAGAACCGGACCTGCGACAAGGCCGGCTCATTGCCCCAGAGCGCCTGATCCTGGCGAAAGCGGATTTCGTTGTGGCGGTCGTAATCCACCTGTTCCAGGATTTCGGCCTCCTCGATCTCTGGCGGCTGATAGGCGGCCTGCGCTATTGCGCGCGCCCGCTCTGTCAGGCTCTCGAAGGAGAACGCCTCCGGCTCGGCATCACTGGCGATGCTATCGGCCGCGCGCGCGATCCGGGGCAGCAGGAAGAAGGCGCCGCCGCCCAGAGCGGTTTGCAGCACGGTGCGACGGAAGAATTTTTGCGAATACATGATGCCCCAAGGATAGGTGATTCAGTCGCTTGCCATCGGGACCTAGCCGGGGCGGTATTTCAAGGCATCGATCCCGCATTGGCCGAGTCTTGCCGATCGCCACCGCCGGGCGACGCCCTATCAACGCGACGCATTGGCTGTCTCATTTGTTCAGAGCCGACTCGATAGGCCATCTCATTGATCGCTAGTGCCGCCTAGGTTACTGCTTTCAGGCGTATGCCGGAATACCAGTACCGACAGAGTTACGACCGCCGCGACCATGACGCCCCCGACCGCCAGGGCTGCCGGCACAAAGCCGATAGCTGCGATCAGTGCGATCCACAGCGGTGAGAACATCACCCCGCCAAGGCTCGCACCGTTATAGGCCATGCCGAGCGCAGCCGGGCGGCGCAAGACGAACCAAGGGGCGATCAGCGCGTTCACTGCAGCCGCCCCCATGCCGACCCATCCCGCACCACTCGCCAGCACGGCCGCAAACAACTGCCAGGGCTCTGCCGCCAGTGCCCAGCCCGCGGCGCCAAGTCCCAGCAGCGCGGCGCCCAGCATGGTCACGCCGGGCACACCCAGAAGCGGATAGAGGCGCGGCAGATTGGCCACCACCACCGCCCCCACCAGGAAATGCACCGTCACCGCGGCCGAAACCATCGCCACCGGCCAGCCGGTCCGCGCGACGACGGCATAGAGGAACACCGGAGGGCCATAGAAGCCGACACCCCACCCGAAGGTTGCCAGCACGAAAGTGGCAGCGACGACATGCCAGCCAAAGAATGGACGGGAGGAGGGGGAAGACAGGCTCATGGGACACTCTCGATGATGACCCGCCGCTTATGGTCGCAATCCGGGGGGCAATATTTCGGCGAAAGCCGAAGCATTCCCCGCCTTTCTGTGGCAGACTCCGCATCAGGCGGAGGGATCGCATGGCCACATCCAACCGTATTGCCGAGGTCGCCGCCGCCGTGGGTGAACCTGCCCGCGCCGCCATGCTGGCCGCGCTGATGGATGGCCGGGCGCTGACCGCGACTGAACTGGCCGAGGTGGCCGCGATCACGCCGCAGACCGCGAGTGGCCATTTGGCGCGGCTGGCAACCGCCGGATTGATCGTTGCCGAAAAGCAGGGCCGCCACCGCTATCACCGCCTTGCAAGCGCCGAGGTTGCGCGGATGATCGAAAGCGTGATGCTGGTCGCCGGCGGTATCGCGCTGTCTCGTCCGCCGCGCCGCGTCGGCCCAAAGGACGCGGCCCTGCGCCATGCCCGCACCTGCTATGACCATCTGGCCGGCCACCTTGGCGTCAGCATCGCCGACGCGCTCCGCGCCAGCGGCGCCGTCGAGATCGCGGGTGATGCCGCCGCGCTGACCGAGACCGGCCGGGCAAGGATGCAGGCGCTTGGCATCCTCGCGCCCGACCGCGACATGCGCAGCACCCGCCCGGTCTGCCGCCCCTGTCTGGACTGGAGCGAACGCCGCCCGCATCTGGCCGGCGTTCTTGGTGCCGCAATCTGCACCCATGCGCTAGACCACGGCTGGATCCGGCGCCGCGCCGGCACCAGAGCGCTGGAGATCACCCCGGCTGGCAGGATCGGCTTCAGGCAGGCGTTCGAGATCGAACATACTGTCTGATCAAGGGAACCGCTTGCGTGTGATATCTCCGGCAGCACGGGCATTGTCGCTGCCACAAGCCCAACCGCGGCATTAAGCAATCTCAGCACGGCCAGTCGTTATCCCGCGGCTTCAAACCCTCTTTGCTCGCGGGGCGGACGCGGCGGCTGAAACCTCCTTATCACGACCGCAGCACGATGCTTGGAGCCCATCAGAGGCATTCAGGCAAGGCCGCAGCATTACACATTCCTACGCGGTTGCGGCGGAAAGCCATTCCCTAACTGACGCTCAGCCTGAGCAGATGCTACGGGCGGCCGTTTGATGCCAAGCTCAATGGGCTGGAGAAGGATTTCCCGCCTTTGCGGAATACTTGGGAGCCGAGTAAGTCGAGGATACCTGAAAAGACAAAGGTCGGAAATATAACGACAATCAAGTTTTCATGTTCAAATATTAACGGAGATATTTTTCTCACCTGCTTTCTTTTTCATCACTCCTTCGGATCGCCCCAAAGTCATCGGCCCCATAAAACTTGACATGTGACCAGATCACCATTATGTCTTCCGTATCGATTATTTACAGTTGAACCTGGTGGCTGCGCCGTAATACGGTGAGACAAGCTAGCTTTCCCCTCTAAAGCATCGTTCAGAAAACCTGCCTCGCATTCGCGTTGCAGCTAATAATGGCTATAAAGGGGTTCGTTATGACCACCGGCACAGTAAAATGGTTCAATTCCACCAAAGGTTTCGGCTTTATTCAACCTGATGATGGTGGCGCTGACGCTTTCGTACATATCTCTGCGATTGAAAGATCCGGCATGCACGATCTCGTTGAGGGCCAAAAGATCGGCTACGATCTTGAGCGCGACAGCAAGTCAGGCAAAATGTCTGCCTGCAATCTGCAAGCGGCTTAATTTGCAGGGCTTTCGCGCCGTACAGCCCAAACATGACATGCGAAATCCAAAATCACCGGGTCGGGCATTTTTGTCCGGCTCTTTGTTTTCTGGCCTTCTGGCCTTCCGAAAGTGTGACCATGACCGAGACAATCAGTAAATCAAGACAACTGGCGGAAGTAGCTTTTGGAAAAACCCAGACCCAGTTTCTTGCCCGTCAACGTGCACTTAATGAGCACGATAGTATTACAACTGCGCGTGCGGAAAAGACGCTTCGGCTTCGCACTGCGCGGCTTGAAAAAACCCGGAGTGATATGCTCGCCGCTTCGGCAATTGATCAGCGGAAATGCGTGAAACAGGCCTGATGCGCGTTTACCTCCATCACACACGGCCATCCAATGAGAGAAAATGCGAAACAAAGAATTCTCTGACCGTCGCGGAAATGCCGCTACCGCCAAAGCAACCATGCTTGATGCTTTTCGCACGGCCCAAGCCACGGCCGCTCCAGAAAAGGCCGCAAAGCTGGCTCAACGTGTTGCCGTTGCGCAAGCCCGTGACCAGCGGCGCGCGCAACGCGAGCAAGTAAAGCGTGAAGAACAGCAGCAGCTGGAATCGGAGGCAGCAGCGCAGCGTGCGGCCAAGACGGCCGAGACTGAGCTTCGGAAATCCGCCATGGACGACCGTATTGCCCGGGTCGTGGCGGACGAGGTCGCCCGCAAGGCAGAGCGTGATCTGCGATATGCTAAGCGCAAGGCGGCTGCAATGGCCGCTGCCTGACCAAAACGGCGCGACAAAGCCCTAAGAGTGAGCATACAAATTCCCAACTTAGGGCGATGTTCATTTTCTCCGGCATTACTGGTCTTGCGCCGGGTGCCGGAGGATCCCCTTGATGCCCGGATGTCTGGTGCTCCAGGCTGCTTCGACTGCGATGCGGCGATGTCTTTAGATGACTTTCGCCCTCCCCGACGATTTTGCGCGATGACGCCTCGGCCACTTCGTACTCACGACGAACGGCAGGCAGGTCGCGCAGAGCTGTCGCGTCGCTTCAACCTTAGCGTGTCCGCGAGGCTGCCGCGAGCCTGGTTCCCATAGCCGTCACTCGGCGGCGAGAGTAAGGCTGGCAGGCCCGGACGCCTCCAGCGCCGAGGCCCCCAACCCTCCGGCCAGATACAGCGGCAAAAGCGCGTTGATCATCTCGGACGAGACATCCATTAGCAGGCTGGCGATCCGCAGCATCCAGATCGTTGCCGGGAATGGCGGGGCGCGAGGCCAGGCGGGTCTGTGCGGGGTTGGATTCGGTCATTGCGGTTTGATGCGCAGGGTTGGCGTCGGCGACCCATTCCGGTCGGAAATCCCATCGGCTATCCTCCGGCTACGACGGGTATTCTCCTGCCTGTCATCAATCCGATATCTCACGCACGCAACGGTGTGCACAGTCTACGACAGGCAGGCAAGATGGCTGATCCCCCTACCCGGTCCATCGGCTCCGTCGGCGAGGTCTTCGCCGCGTTCCTGAAACTGGGCGTGACATCCTTCGGTGGTCCGATCGCGCATCTGGGTTATTTCCGGGATGAATTCGTCCTGCGCCGAAGATGGCTGTCCGAAGTCGCCTATGCCGATCTGGTCGCGCTTTGCCAGTTTCTTCCCGGTCCGACATCCAGCCAGGTCGGGTTCGCGCTCGGTCTCATGCGGGCGGGTTGGGGTGGCGCATTGGCCGCCTTCATGGCATTCACGCTGCCCTCGGCCGTTTTCCTGATCATCCTCGCCCTGACCGCGACAAGCATCGAGGGGCCGCTGGCACAGGGGCTGCTGCATGGGCTCAAGATCGTGGCGGTGGCCATCGTTGCGCAGGCCGTGCTGGGGATGTCGCGCAGCCTTTGCCCGGACCGTGAGCGAGCCAGCATCGCCGTCGCGGCCGTGCTGCTGTTGGCCGTTGCACCCGGGTCGGTCGGAATGATGCTGGCCATCCTTTTTGGAACCGGTGCCGGCGCAGTTTTGCGGCGCGGACAGGTCGTCGACGAAACTCGGTCCTCCGTGCCGGTGCCAAAGGCTCTGGGAGCCGCCGCACTGGTGGCCTTTGCCACGCTGCTTGCAGCCCTGCCGGTCTTTGCCAGCCTGAACCAGGGGCTGGCCTTGGCCGACAGCTTTTACCGAGCAGGGGCGCTGGTGTTCGGTGGCGGCCACGTCGTCCTGCCGCTTCTTGAGGCAGAGACCGTTCAATCCGGCTGGGTCAGTGCGGGTACTTTCCTGACCGGCTATGGCGCAACACAAGCTGTGCCGGGCCCACTTTTCACCTTTGCTGCCTGGCTGGGAGCCAGCATGACACTGCCCCCGAATGGGGTCTTCGGCGCGGTCAATGACGTATCGGATAGAAGGCCCGAAAGCCCCGCGCCGACGATCCCTCCAAGACCAACCCCGCCGGTCAGGATGCCGATGGCCTGCCGCCGATTCCTCGGGTCCGAATGATCCGCTATGTATGCCATGGCGGCCGACAGGTTTCCTGCGGTCATTCCAAAAAGCGCGCGGGCGAGCACGATGAAAAAAACGTTAGGTGCGCTTGCAAGCAACAGAAGGCTAACGGCCCCGACGATCTGGCTCGCCAGAAGAATCCGCTTCCGGCCGAAATGATCGGAAAGCTGACCAAGGACGGGGGCGGCCGAAAACTGGCTGAAGGCTTCAGTCGCGATGACGATGCCGAGGACCAGCGGCGAGCCTCCCATTTCTCGAATATAGAAGGGCAGCACGGGCAAGACAGCCGCCATGCCCGCGGCATATATGCTGACGACCAGGAAGACCGGCAGTATCAACCGCCAGTCAAGCATCTTCGTCCCGCTGGTCATATCCTCCGGCAAGGAAGCGGCCGTCATCTCACACCCCTCCGGTATTCATGACAAAGACGGTGCGGCAGGTGCTGTCATCCAGCGGCCATGCCTGATCGAAATCGCAGAACGGCACCGGCTTGAAGGCAATCTTGAGATCGTTGGAGGAGGTCGCACGAAGAACCTCGTTGGTGATTTCGATCAGGCGAGGAACCGGAACACTACCGTTGCCGCTGCCCATTAGTTCGATCGCTGAAGCGCGCAGCACCGCACTTGGCAGGGTAATGTCCTGAGTGGCCACCGATCCCACCTGAACGAAGCGCATGGGCACTGCATCACGGCCTGCCTTGACGGCAGCGATCAGCAGGCATTCGGCGCTTTGGCCCCAGAGATAGTCGATCACGATATCGACGCCGCGGGCAAACTCCTGCATGAATCGGCGCTCAAGCTGCTCTCTATCCTCGCCGAGTTGGATTGTCACATCAGCGCCAAGCGCCTCTGCTTCGCCAAGAGCCTTGACGTTGCGGCCGGTGGCGATAATGCGGCCCGCGCCAAGCAGCCTGGCGATCTGGACCGCAAGCCTCCCCGAAGTGCCGGTGGCACCATTGATCAGCACCGTCTCGCCCGGTTTCAGCCGAGAGCGCTCGCTCAGCGCAGCCCAGGAGGACATGCCGGGATTGGCGATCGCAGCGGCGGTGAAGTCGTCAAGCCCCTCAGGCACGGGGACGCAAAGCCTTGCGTCCGCCACGATAAGGTCGGCCATACTTCCATAAGGCGGTCGCGGCAGGGCGAAATAGACTCGGCTGCCGTCTTCCAGCCGCCCCACGCCGTCGATACCGACCACGAAGGGAAACTGCTCACCGGCGTTGTAATGTGCGCCCGAGGCTCGGGCTTTGACGACATGGCTGATGGCAGCGGCGTTCACCTGAATCAGCTTTTCGCCTATGGATGCCACGGGAGCGGCGAGCTTTCCGAGAACGGGTGCCCGCCCGGCAGCAGAAACGATGGCGGCCCTCATTTTGATTCCTCTTCGAGTTGGCCCACACCCATGTGGCCGAGATACCTTGCGAGCTTTCTGGTCCGGTCTGCGCCAAGGATCAGGAACGCACCGACATAGCCGTCCGGCCTGATCAGCACGCACTCGCCGGGGGCCAGTTCATAGGCATCGTGGACGTGCCCCCAAGCGTCGATGACATCGCCTTGCGGGTCGATGTGGTGGACATGCAGCCCCGGCCGAGGCGCTACCGTCTCGCCGCCCGCCCCATGGACAAGCAGTGTCCAATGCGGCCCTTGGAGCAGTTGGAACAGTCGCGAGGGTTGGCCAGCCGCGCCTCGAATTGGCGCATCCGGTGCGCGGTCTCCGGCACGCAGGGTTCCGCTGCGCTCAGTCAGTTGTCGGGAGAGCGGTGAGTCCGGATAGCCGATATTGAGCTGGCGCACCTCGCGGCCGCGGCGCATTCCACCCTGCTTCTGCGCATCGAGCAGCCGGGTTGAAAGGCCGAGCATTGATTCCGCGACCGGCCGCCGCTCCTCTCCATAGGTGTCGAGCAGGTCATAGTCAGCGCCGCCGAGCACGGCCGCGAGTTTCCAGGCTAGGTTATAGGCGTCCTGCACGCTGGTATTGAGGCCCTGGCCACCCGTTGGCGGATGGATGTGGGCGGCATCGCCGACGAGGAACACCCGATCAACCCTGTAGCGATCGGCAAGCCGGGCGTGCATCGCGTAGGCCGACGCCCATGCGACCGAGTTCACCTGAATATTGCTGCCCCCTGTGCGCTCGCCGATTATCCGTCCAAGCCCTTCGGCCGAGAGGTCGATTTTACCGTCCAGTGGAATGGGTGCCTGAATCTGGAAGAGATCAGTTCCCGCGAGCGGGCAAATCGCGACCATACGCTCCATGTCGCCGTCGTTGAACTGGTGCCACGCATCGCGGTCCAAGCCGGTCAACGTGGCATCCGCCACGATTGCGCGCACGCCCAACGTCTTTCCGGGGAAATTCACGCCAAGCGCGTGTCGCACGAAGCTGCGCCCGCCGTCTGCCCCAACGAGATAGCGGACACGCACGGTTTCTTCGCCGTTTGGTCCTGCAAGGCGTGCTGTGACGCCGTTCTCACTTTGCTCGAATCCGACCAACTCGCATCCGAACTCGACCCCATGACCTAGCTCAACCAGTCGTCCTCGCATGATCCGTTCGGTGAGAAATTGAGGGATCATCAACGCGATATGGTAGGGTTCTCCCGGCGTCGGATCGGGCCGCTCGCCGGTGTCTTTCTCTACATAGCTGCCGTCATCGCGATATTCGCGCATCGGTGGATAGGTGCCGCCGGCGGCAACGATCTTGTTGAGAATACCCAGGTCTTCAAGAATCTCCTGCGTCCGTGGCTGGATGCCCTTCCCGCGCGAGCCACGGAAAGGTTCCCGTCGCTTCTCGATCAGCCGAAAAGACACCCCGCGCCGCGCAAGCTCGATCGCCAGCGTCAGGCCGGCCGCGCCCGCGCCGCAGATGAGCACATCTGCTGCAAAATCGGTTGCCATGTCTGTCTCCTTGTGTGTAATATGCACATAATTGGAGACTTGGAATGCCGTCAAGAAAAAATGTGAAAAATGCACATATCGAGAGTCACCAGATTCGCGAACTCCACGCAGCGCTGATCGATATCGTCAGTCTTATGAACCGGCCGCAGCGGGACGAAGACCTTGTGCGCGAAGCCGGAATTTCGCTCGATCGTGCCTTGTTTCCCCTACTTGTCGGGATCGAGCGGCGCGGTCCGGTCGGCATAGTGGAACTCGCTGACGGGATCGGCCGCGATTATACCACCGTCAGCCGTCAAGTGGCCAAGCTGGAAAGTCTTGGCCTGGCGGAGCGCAGGCAGAGCGCAGCCGACCGCCGCGTGAATGAGGCTGTGGTCACGCCGAAGGATAAGGCGGTGACCGACAAGATTGACACCGCACGCGAGAGTAACGTTCGCGCCATCTTTGAGACCTGGGAGGCGCATGACGTTAGCGAACTTGTGCGCCTCATGCGCAAGCTCGCCGGAGCCATGAAAGAAGAACGGGGGTCCGCTGATTAGCTCTGCAACGCATGATCCGTGGTGTCAGCCCGAAATAGCTTGCAAGACGAATCGTGCCGGCTGATTGTCGTGCACACAGAGCGTTTGCGAGGCTTGATGCTGAGGCGCGCCGCCCGCTTCACCGTGCTACCCTCTTGTGATTGACTACAAGTCCGTGGCGGCAAAGCTAGTGGGTCACGCGCCGATAGCTCGACGAGGCGGAAGACAGCATGATCGCCTCCTTCGCTGGTGGCCTCCGCAGCGACTGTCGGATCGTGCCCGGCGCGATGCGGCTCTGCGGCCCAAGAGCGAACGCGTCTTCGAGGAGAACTGGCGCGTCTACGGCGTGCGGAAGGTCTGGAGTCAGTTGGCTCGGGGAGGCTTCTCGGTCGCCCGTTGCACGGTGGCTCGGCGGATGAGGAGCATGGATATTCCAGGCATTATACGGGGAAAGATGCACAAGACAACGGTGCCAGACAGAAAGGCACCATGCCCGTTGGACAAGGTGAATCGGCAGTTCCGGGTACCCGCGCCGAATATGCTCTGGGTCAGCGATTTCACCTATGTCGCCACCTGGAGAGGGTTCGTTTATGTCGCCTTCGTCATCAACGCTCACGCATGCCGGATCGTTGGCTGGCGGGTCAGCGCCTCGGACCATGCAGGCTTCGTGCTCGATGCCCTCGAACAGGCTGTCCACGATCGCCGCCCGGTCAAAGGCGCGGGGCTCGTCCACCATTCCGACCGCGGGTCGCAATACTTGTCGATCAAATACACCGAGAGGCTGGGTGAAGCGGGCATCGAGCCCGCAGTCGGCAGTGTAGGCGACAGCTACGACAACGCGTTGGCCGAGACGATCAACGGTCTCTTCAAGGCCGAGGTCATCCATCGACGCGGGCCATGGCGCAACTTCGAGGCCGTCGAATTTGCCACCTTCGAATGGGTCGACTGGCTCAACAACCGCCGCCTTCTCGAGCCGATCGGGAACATCCCGCCAGCGGAAGCAGAGGCAAACTTCTACGCGGCTCTGAAAACTGAAGACATGGCCGCGTAACTAACCCAAATCAGCCTCCGGCAAACCCGGGGCGTGTGTGGATGTATGTGGACCCCGCCTGATTGCAACGGTCTGGTTGGCTCTGGTTCAGAACTCGCCATTGCGGACGTATATCCGGCTTCTGTGAGCGGCCCGATCCTTCGTCGCCGCGAGCCCCGATGGATTTCCGCGCGCTTCCTCCTCAATGCCCCCATAACATCAGCCTCTGCCGTGCCGGTCCACACATCAGGTTCTGGAAGCGATGGGAGCGACCCTTTCACCATCTTCAGCCCAAGTTGCTGAAATGTTCCGTTGGCCTCCGTCCCGTGCCTATCGCGCTGCCGGTTCAGCCAGCCGCGACGGCTTGCGGCGGCCGATAGTTTCCGCCACCTGCCAGAAGCGACCATACGACCCGGGCGTTCTTGTTCGCGAGAGCGACGGCCACGATGTTCGGATGCCGCCGTTCCCGCATACGACCAATCCACTGGCTTCTGGGAACGGTCTTTCCATGGGCTTTGCTGAGAACGGTACGCGCGCCGTGGATCATCAGAGTGCGCAGGTATCGATCGCCCCGTTTGCTGATACAGAACAGGCGAGGCCTCCCGCCACTTGATCGCTGTTTCGGGACCAATCCAAGTCAAGCGGCAAACTGACGCCCGTTCCTGAAGCAGCAATCTGCCCAAGGGCCCGACTGGATGTCTTGGTGAAAGAGACGTCGATATGCATTGTGGACGAAACGGGCGCGATCTGCGGGAGATGGTGCGGATCACGTGGGTGGTAGCGGACCTGGCCTCGGTGCCCAGGCTGATGCAGTATGTGATCTTCAATATCATCGCCTGCAATACGGATGGCCCTGAAATGAGCAAGGAGATACCCAACGGGGCGGCAAGCGGTTGCCGGACCCAGCGGTTCGTCACCACCACCAAAATCAGCGATTACGCAGAGCTTAGCCTCACACAGTGCCCTTCCGTTTCGGGACCGTCAAGGTTGAATGCAGTCCGGTAAAATGCGATGTCGCGACAGTCTGCCTGAAAAAGGCCCGCTCATGCACAGTTCCAAATCCAAAACGCCACTGGCCGATCAGCACTTCTTTCTGTCCCCTCAACTGAGCGAAGGCCAGAGTTCGGATGACGATATCGATCTGAACATCATCGCCAGCACCTATCGCTCGATCATCGACGAACATGCCTTCGATGAAATGGTTGCGAACTGGGAAACCAAGCTGACATCCTCCGGCGGAGATACTGAGCATCCCAAGGTCTCCAAGGGTCTGTTCGGCCAGTTGCTGACCTTCCGAAATACCTTGGAAAAACTGGACGTCCCGACGGAAAGCGACCCGCTGAAACTGGCGGTTTCCGAAGTGCCAGGCCCGGCGGCTGTGCTGTCTCCAAACGGCAATGTCGCGGTCATCAACATCGCAGGCGAACGTGCATTTGGTAAACGGCAGGGCGCGTTCATGGGCACCGCTGTCGTAGCGCCAAATTCCCTGGAAGACTATCGCGCGCTGTTACGCGCCGCCACCGGTCAGGGCAACGCGGCGCAGGCAATCCTGACGATCCTGCCGGTTACTGAGGATTATGGTGAATCCTTCCTGGCTGAGGGTTACCTCATCCGCGTGCCCGGTCAGAGCGGCGCCCATATCGCCATCCGTTCTCTGGAAATTGCCTGGGGGCCGCGGATCGCCGAGCGGTTGCAACAGGCCTTCGGCCTGACGCAGGCCGAATCCGAGGTCGCGCATCTGTTTTTTCGTATGCGCAACCTCGAATCAATCGCTGCAGAGCGAGGCGTGTCGCTGCTGACCGTGCGCACCCAGATCAAATCGATCATGGCCAAGATGGGCGCCCCCTCGAATATCGACCTGATGCGCCTGCTGGCCATGATTGCCAGTCGTGAACACGTCGGTCTTCGGGGCGAGGCCCCTGTCTGGCACGATCCCCTAGGCCGCGAAAGGCTGATCGAGATGTCCGATGGCCGCAAGATCGCCTGGACGTGGATGGGCGCGAAGCGGGGCGTACCGGTGGTCATGCTGCGCGGATTGCCGATGACCTATCTGCTGCCCGGCGATGGAGAAGCCCGGCTGCGCGACGCGGGCATCTGCCTATATGTTCCGTCACGGCCGGGTCATGGGAACAGCACGATGGACCCTTCACTTGATGTGATGAGCGACAATCTTGTCGTATTGCGGGCCTTTCTGGATCAGATCGTCGACCGCCCCTGCCTCGGTGTCGGATTGGCCAGCGGCACCTTGCCCCTTGTGGTCGAGGCCGTCGCGGATCCTTCGCGCTTCCATGGGATCCTGGCGGTCGGTTTCTCGTCCGGGATCGATCCTTCGGGAGTTCGGCGTCTGCCGCAGATTCAGCGCACCCTGCTGCAACTCGCAGACAGCGCGCCATGGGTGGCCGAACTGATGGCCAAATCCGGGCACAGGATGATGCGCCAGCACGGCCTGGACTGGTATCTCGAGCGTGCTTTCCGCAATACGCCGCTGAACCAGCAAACGGTGCGCAACCCCGATTGGACAGCATTGATCCGAAACGCCTGTGAGCATTTGCTGAAACAAGGTCACGCGACCTTCGTGCGGGAATTGCAGCTTTCGTGCCACCGTATGGACGCCGCGCTGCGGGAGCTTGCCATCCCCATGCGATATCTGGCACCCCTTGAGGATGCCGGCATCGATCTCGCATCGTGCAGGCAACTGGAAAAGATCAACCCCCTGATCACCGTTGAGCCGGTCACTGATGCGGCCGAGTTGGTTTTTTACCAGCGCAATGACCTCATCCTTGATCGTATTATTGCCTCGGCACACCGAAACTGAGGTGCATACACCAATCGGCGTATGACAACGCTGATCACCATCCCCTAGAGCGGCCACGCAGGATGCGCGGTTGGTGCGCAATAAATTGTTCAGCTTGGATATTGAGCGCCAGACCGATCTTCGGACTGACGGTTTTGCAATGCGAGGGATTGATGAGCGACGCAACGATCATGCGGCCACGCCGCCAAGCGCCTGAATACGTGGCTACCCCGGACATGGCAGCCTTCACCATCGGGCAGATTGCCATCACCGCTTTAAGGGAAGATGGCGCGCTTTCTGTGGAAATATTGCGCAGGCACTTGGTCAGAGTCGCTTCCGGACACGATGATGCTGTTGCTGCACGGGTGAGCCCGGACATGGCCCTTGGCGCGCTTCGTTATATCGAAGCCTCCTTGCAGAATACGGTAGCCTGAAGAGCCGCCAGTATCGGTTGTCGGGCCATCTCCTCCATCCGAATTTTCGATACTTTCTTAACTTTTAACCATCGATCGGCAATGCGGGCCTGTGTCAGGCTTCCTGGCAAGCGCAATGTGAACCGCATTCCGCTTGAACTCGTCGCTGTGTATCGCTGCCATATTCGGTCTCCTTCTTGGCGCACATCGCTCTCAGAAGACCAGAGCGGAGCCGGGACAGGTCCAGAGAGATGGAAAGGCCCAGAACCAGTGCGAGGACAAGTAGCGAAATCCCGGAGACAAGCCATGACTCATCAAGAGTTCCTTCGAACTGTGCGGCCGTTGGTTCAGCTTCGTAGCAGACAGAGATATCGCCCCGCCCGGCAAGTTTCTTCAGCAGCTTGTTAACGCTGGCGGGGGTATTCTTGAATGTGCCCAGGTTCAGCACCTCACCCTAGCGGTCACCACCCCCGGGTCGCGACCGCAAGCCTGTCCTTGGACACATCAATTCTGACGTAGGTCGTTGCATGGGCTTACCGCATGTCTTTCTCTATCGCAAAAAGGACGGCACCCGCCGCCCAGCGATCAGGATGCAGACTGATCCGTCATGGCCGGGCAGGTGAAAAAGACATGCGGTCTTACGATCTGGAAACGCTGGTCCGGATATCACGTTGGAAGCCGGATTGAGGCAAAGATGAGGTGCCTCACTCGGCACCGCCGAGATCGAACGCGTGACATCAGGCCGTCGAGGAAAGGGGGGCTGCTCAAGATCTGACCTTTGCAACAATGCCGTCTGGATTACTGCCTGAAGGGATTGACGACCCGAAGCCTGCCTTCGATCAGCTGATCATGCTGAAGATCTTCCGTATAAAGCCGCTCGCAGTCGCTGGTCAGCGCGGCCGAGACGATCATCGCGTCATAGACCGAGAATCCGTATCGTTCACCAACAGCCAAGCCCACATCATGCATCCTCGCCGAGAGATCGACCACCTCGCACAACTCGCGCACACCAGCTAAGAAATCGCCTGCCTCCTGCCAGGACATCCTGGCCTTCCTGATGCAGTTGACGAGAGCCTCGTTCAGTACCTGGACGCTGATCACACCGCCGTTTGCCAACAAGCCGGCGGCCATGTCGGCTTTCGGGCTGTCGTCCAGCAGGTAGAGGACGATGTTCGTGTCAAAGAAATCAGCGCGCATTCGCGTCGTTGCGGCTCATTCTCTCCGCGGCAGGGAGCCGCCCGCGAAATCGGCGCAGATCGGCAAGTACATCCTCGGCCGAAGGCCTGCGATGCACGGCAAAGCCTTTCTCTGCTGGATACAATTCGATCTCGTCGCCAGCCTCAAGCCCGAGTTCGCGCACGAGTTCGGCGGGCAACCGGACCGCCAGCGAGTTGCCCCATTTCGCTATCTGCATGATTCGGACCTCCCGCACAGGATATACGTTCAGAATATGTATATCTTCAATCCATAGGATTCAAGCCTGCTGGCGATTGCGACCAGTAGTGCCAGATCCGCGCGGAGGGCGAAGCGCTCCACTAAATTGCTAGGTTGATCTCAGGAAGACCTCATAGGAACTCTTCTGGGTGGTGGCCGGGCTGGCCCCCCGCTTGGGTGATCCTGAGTTATATGGCGTCCTAGAAACGGGGATGAGGGCGGTAATGGTCCCTGTCGGAGGGAGAGGTTAACCGTGCAGCAGGGCGGGCAGGCCACCGCTCGCCAGCACCGCCCGCGCCAGATCCAACATCGGGGGCAGCGGATAGGTGTCTGAATTGCCGCGCGCCCTGCGGATATGGTTCACCGCACTGTTCAGTGTCGGGAACGTCCCGGGCGCGCGCATGTGCAGATAGATCGCCAGCACAATAACCGATCGCGACCGTCCGCCCCGGCAATTCACCAGCACATGCCCGGCACGATGGGCAGGATAGTTCGGTTTGCCGGGGCTGGCCTGCGTGACCAGTCCTTCCAGTGCCAGCACCGCGGCGGCAAGATGGGCGGGTGTATTGCCCGCCCCGTCGATCAGCCCCACCTTGGCACGGCGCATATGGGTGCCGTCGGGCAATTGCAGAGGCGCGACATCGATATTCAGCGACACATTCAGCGATGCCGTGATCCCCGCCGCCAGCAGCCCTGCGCCATCGCCCGCCCCAATCAGATTGCCCACGTAAAGGCGGCAGATCCGGCCTTCGGGCAGGGTCAGATTATGGACCGGGACAAGGATCGTGGTGTCATTCTCGGCCTGCTCGCGGGTGGTTTCCTTGATCAGCATGGATTTGGCTTTCTTCTGTCAGGGGCAGATCCGGTTCGGTCGCCATACCGCGGCCAGAGCCTGTGCAAGGTCAGGGGCTCCGTCCAGTGCGCCGAAGGCGGGGATTAGGTGTCTGGCACCAGTGACCTCGGCCAGCCAGAGCTGGTCGCGGGCACAGGGATGCACGTTCCAAGGGTGTCCGGAGGCGCGACGAGCGGTAATCAGCCCCGCCGCCGCACTGCCGGGGGCGACATGGCCGGTAAAGATGAAGCGCCAGCCTCGCGGATCGGCGATCAGGCGTGATACCAGATCGCCGGGTCGCTCGGTATCTGCGGCGATGATCACCTCGCCGTCCCCAGCCTCTGACGGGTTGGTGATGCAGCGCAGATCGGGCAATGCCCCTTGCATTTCGGACCGGATCTGCGGGCAGACCACCGGCGACAAGCCCAAGGCGGACAGCCGCAGTGCCATATCCGCGCCGCGCCCCAGGATCGGCACCGGCAGCACCGTGCCGGGAATGATGCTGTCCGCCAGTGCCTCCACCTGGTCGACCAGTCTCTGGTTCCGGTCGCCATAGGAAAGGTCGGTGATCACCAGATCCGCCAACGGCGGCGGATCGAAGGGCAGAAGTCCGGATTCCCGGCTCCAGTCGCCCATGTAAAGCGCGCCGCCCTCCTGCCACAGATGCAGCCAGATGCCGCCCATGGCATGCCCGCTGCGCCCGACAGAGACGGGCAGATCCAG
Source organism: Paracoccus methylovorus (assembly GCF_016919705.1). Lineage (NCBI taxonomy): Bacteria > Pseudomonadati > Pseudomonadota > Alphaproteobacteria > Rhodobacterales > Paracoccaceae > Paracoccus > Paracoccus methylovorus. The sequence goes on along the minus strand of NZ_CP070372.1, from coordinate 170,348 downwards.
CAATTGCGCCGGGCCCTGCAGCGGCAGATCGTGGCAGGCTTCATACGGCAGATGCAGGCCCAGCAGCGGCAAGGCGTCGAAGGTGGCCCGGGTGGCAAAAACCGGCGGGCGACCCAGTTGCGGCCAGAGGTCGATGGCCCCCACATGGTCGATATGCGCATGGGACAGGAAGATCGCATCGACCCGGCCGATACCATCCAGATCCGGGCGCTGGCCCGGCGTGGGACCTTCGCCCAGATCCATCAGGATCCGCCGTCCGGCAATCTCCAGCAGGAAGGCCGCCGGGGATTTGCCGCCAAGGCCGCTGAATGCGGTCAGAATTGCCATGGCAACACGCCTTTCGGCAGGAAGCGCGACAGCGCCGTCGACAGCAGCATAAGGGTCAGCACGCCCAGGATCATCAGGCAGCCAACGGCGGCGGCAAGGGTCGATGCCCCGCCTTCCTCAAGGAAGATGATCATCGGCCCAATGGTGCGGGTGCCGGAGGAGATCAGCAAGATCGAGGTCTGGATCTCGTTGATCGCGGTCATGAAGACGATCACGGCGGCGGCAATGGCGGTGGGGGCGATCAGCGGCCAGATCACGTCGCGCATCCGGCGCAGGAAACCCGCACCCGCGACCTGCGCCGCCTCTTCCAGTGCACGGTCGATCTGGGCATAGCCAGACAGCACCGGACGCAGCGCCAGCGCGAAAAAACCCGCGACATAGGCCGCCAGAATAATCCAGGGAGTGCCATAAATCGATATTCCGACCCCCGGCAAAGGCCGGAGGAACAGCAGGATCATTGCGACGCCAAGCGTAATGCCAGGCAGGGTATAGGCGGCCTCAGACCCGAAATGGAGAAGGCGCACCAAAGGCCCGCGCCGCCATGCCAGAAAATACCCCAGAAAAACAGAGCTCAGCATCAGAAAGCCCATGGTGAACAACGTCAACCACAGCGAGGTGACAAAGGCATTGCGCAGCGACACTTGCTGGAACAAGGCCGAAATATAGTTCTTCAGGGTGATCGTCTCCGCCGTCAGCGGCAGACCGTAAGCGGGGACCAAAGAAGTCTGGAGCAGCGCTGACAAAGGCAGCAGCAGCGAGACGATCTGATAACCCCAAAGCAGCACCGCGATCACAATCCCGGCCCGGCCCAAGGGAAGCATCAGGGGGCGGCTGACCAGATCGACGCGGGTATCGTTGCGGTCACCCGCACGGCCGGCCAGCAACACGCCCGCCACGGTCAGGGCGGCCAGTACCAAAGACAACGCCGCCATGTTTAGCAAGGCGCTTGGCCCCAGCCCATTGATCTGTTGATAGATCTGGATGATCAGGGTCGGCACGCGGGCGGGAATGCCCAGCATGGCCTGAATGCCGAAGTTCCCGATGGCCGAGACGAAAGCGAGGCTGGCCGCCGCCACCATACCGCCACGTGCCAAAGGCAGGATCACCGTCAGCAGCACCCGGAGCGGACCGGCCCCCGCGGCCCGTGCCGCCTCGGCCAGATCCATCGGAATGCGACGCAGGCTGGCCTGCATCGCCAGATAGACCAGCGGTGCGTTGTAGATGCCGAGAAGCAGGATGATCCCGGTCTTGGAGTACAGGGGATGCCGCGTGCCCGCCTCCATCGACAGGCCAAGTAAGCCCAGCACCGGGCTGGAGGGTGAGAAGGCCTGAATCCAGGCCATGGCAGTCACCTGCGGCGGGATCATCAGGGGCAGAACGAAGGCAAAGACCAGCGCCGATTTGCCGCGGAGGTCGGTCTGCACCATGATCACTGCGAAAATCGTGCCTACCAGCAGGGAAACAAGGGTTGAAGTTAGCGAAATCTGGATGGTGTTCCAGATCGCAGCCCCGGTCTGCGGGCGTAAGAACAGCTTTGTCAGCCGCTCGATCGCCAGCCCGTCATCATCTAAAAGAGCCGCCTGCGCCAGCCGCAGCATTGGCGCGACGGAAACAGACAGGATCAGTAGCGCCAGCAAGGCCAGCACGATTCTTTCGGAGGAAATCCGGAAAAGGGGCGCGCGCGGCGCCCCTTTGCTGTGCGAGATGGAACTCATCCCCGATCAGCCGCCGAATATCTCGGTGAACTTGGCGCGGGCCTCGGTATCCTCGGCCACCGCGCGGTCGGCATCCAGCGGCATCAGCTTGATCTCGGACAGTGCAGGCATTCCCTCGGGCGAGGCGACCTTGGGGTCGACCGGCATATAACCCTGTTCGACGGCCAGCTTCTGGCCCTCTTCCGACAGTATGAAGCTGACGAAAGCATGTGCCGCTTCGACCTTATCGGTGCCGGCAAGGATAGCCACCGGTTCGGTGAAGAAGGTGGCGCCTTCGGTTGGGTAGACGAATTCTACCGGCGATCCTGCCCTTTTGGCGCGCAGCACATCTGCGTCGATGTTGACGCCATACTTCATCTGCCCCCCGGCCACCGCCTTCAGCACCGGGCCGTTTCCGCCCTCGGGGACCACCCCAAGCGTGTTCAGACGTTCATAATAACCCCAGCCCTGGGAGGCGTCCTGCAGCAACGAATGCATGTGGACCAGCGCCGCACCGGAATAAAGCGGGCTCGGGGCAACGATCTGGCCTGCATTGGCATCCTGGAACAGATCGGCCCAGCCCGTAACGGGTGCGGCGATCTGGGTGTTGTAGACGATGCCGGTGGACGAGATCTTGGTGCCGAAGAAGGTCTTGTCGGCATCATACATCAGCGGGTCGATACCTTCGAGCGGGGCCTCGGGCCAGGCAAGCAGCAGACCTTGCTGCTTCAGCGTGCCCAGGTTGATACTGTCGGCGACCAGCAGCACATCGGCCTTGATGCCACCGGCTTCCTGCTCGGCGGTCATGATGTTCATCAACTGCGAGGTGCCGTTGCGCATCCATTCCACAATGATATCGGGATGCTTCGCCATGAAGGCATCGACGGTCTGTTGCGCGATTTCCGGCGATTGCGACGTGTAGAGCGTCAGCGTGGTCTGCGCCGACACCGCGGTCGCGGACAGCATCAGGGCAAAGGTGGTGACAGTCAGGCGCATTGGAATTGCTCCGTAAGATGCGAGGAGGAGGAAAGAATCGGTGCCGCCCCGGGACCAGAGGTGCCGGAAAGCGGGATGGCCCAGAGGTCGCGAAATGCCAGATCCAGGCGCGCGCCCGGTTCGGGTGGTGTAGCTGTGTCGGGCAGCACCATCGGCAGCCGGAGCGACGGATCCGTCTCCGGGCGTAGCTCGTAGGACCAGCTTCCGCCGCGATAGGTGCGGGTGATGACACGGGCGGGGATGCCGGCCTCGCCCGGATGGGCAGGTTGGATATCGGCTGGATGGGTGGAGGCCGTGGCCAGCGGCCGACCGGTTTCCCCGGCATGGCAGCGCAAGCGGACCCGCGTTCCCAGAAGATCGGCCGTGGCAAGCCCGCGCCCGATGGGCCGCAGTCCCTCGACCGGCAGCACCAGTCCGCCCCCGATGAAACCGGCCACTGTGGCGTCGGCAGGTTCGCGATACAGTTGCCGGGGGCTGGCGCATTGCAGCAGGCGGCCCTTGTCCATCACCGCGATACGGTCGGCCAAGGCCATCGCCTCGGATTGGTCATGGGTGATATAGACCAATGTCGCCCCGCTTTCGCGGTGGAAGCGGTGGAATTCCTCTTCCATGGTAGCGCGCAAATGCACATCCAGATTGGCCAGTGGCTCATCCAACAACACCAGATCCGAACCGGCAGCCAGACAGCGTGCCAGCGCAACCCGCTGGCGTTGCCCGCCCGACAGATCCGCCGGGCGGCGAGCAGCAAATGGCGTCAGATCGACGGTATCCAGCGCGCGGGCCACCCGGGCCTCGCGTTCGGCCCGAGGCAGGCGCGCCACCTTCAGTGCATAGCCGACATTTTCCGCCACCGACATATGCGGCCACAGCGCGTAATTCTGGAACACAATGCCGATGCCGCGCCCTTCAGGCGGCACCATGACATTTCCACCCGCCACCTTCTGGTCGCCCAAGGTGACCGTGCCTTCATCGGGGCGGTCAAAGCCTGCAATCAGCCGCAGCAGCGTGGTCTTGCCGCAGCCCGAGGGGCCAAGCACGGCCACGAATTCGCCCGCCGCGATGTCAAGGTCGATACCCGACAGAACTCTGGTCTCACCATAGCTCTTGCCGATGTTCGACAGCCGCAAACCCGTCATGCCGCGCTGTCCCTTTCCTGTCATTCCGGCGCGACTAATGCAGCGGCGGCATGACACGAGCGTGGCTGTTTTGTAAAACCTTCATGAACCTTGCGGTTCAGATCCCAGCGGCACGTCGAACCGGCGCGGGGCCGGGACTTCTGAGCGAGGAGCTGCTATGCGGCATATACCCTCCGGCCCCGCCCGAGCTTGTCGGTCGTGTTCGGTTAAATAGCCCGGTCTGAGTAACGTGTATCTAGTCGATTTCGTGTGATAAACTTGCAGCTTTGTTGACTTTGTCCTGCTATGTTTCGTTTTCTTGTCGCAGGAACCCTGCAATTTCGGATCGCGGACGAAGCCCCATCCCCCCGCCCCGAACAAGATGATCTCCTGCGCCCGAAACTGACGGACATGATCTATCCACGCCATGAGTTGGTGAAGCTTGCGGACCTGATCTTCGTGAACTGAATAGCCCCATATTTCGTGGCCGCCTTCTTCGGTAATTTTGAGGCAAGGAGGCCATGATGGGCACAGGCAATTTCACGGACGAGTTCAAACGCGATGCGGTCGCGCAGATCACGGAACGGGGCTGTCCGGTCAGGGAGGTTTCGGAGCGGCTCGGGGTCAGCACGCACTCGCTCTATGCGTGGAAGCGCAAGTTCGCGCAGGCGGTATCAGGCGACAGCGAGAAGGACGCCGAGATCCGGCGGCTGAGGCGGGAGCTGGCCCGAGTATCGGAGGAACGTGACATCCTAAAAAAGGTCACCGCGTATTTCGCCAAGGATGCAAAGTGAGATACGCGTTTGTGGCCGAGCATCGGGGCCGGTTTTCGGTGCGGGCTATGTGCCGTTGCCTGCGCATCCAGCCGAGCGGGCTTTCAGCTTGGCTGCAGGCGCCGCTGAGCAAGCGAGCACAGGAAGACAGGTGCCAGACTGAACGGCTGCTGCGGGTTTGGGCTGAGAGCGGCAATGTCTACGGCTATCCGGTATTTTTACGGTGAGCTTTAGGCATGGAGTATCCTCCCGGTTGCGGGTGTTCTGGAAAAAAGGGCAGGCGGATTGGTGCGGTGCGGCCGCACTCTGCATGGCGCGCGCAAGCGCACGCCATGATCAGGGGGTGTAGTCAGGATGGGGTGCGGATCAGGACCGGATCAGCAACTGAAGCTGGGCCAGTCGTTGAGCCCATCTGGATCGCATGCGGTCGGAATCATCTTGAGACTGCCGATCTCCGCCAGCCGCATCTCGGCGCTGCGCATCATCTCGCGGACGTGCCATGTGACGGCATCGCCGCGGCGTAAGCTCAAGCGCTCACTGCAGGTGGCCAGATCGACGACCGCCGCGTCGTATTCCGCCGGATGCTCGCAGCCGAGGACGAAGTGCAGGACCTGTGCGGCCCGGATCAGCGGTCTATCCGCGGCGCGCAGGGCGGGGCTCTCGGCCAGATCGCGGGCCATGTCTTGCGCCTGTTGCCAAAGTAACTCGGATTCGCGCAGCCAATGGGCGAACGCGGGATCCCGCGACCAGCCATGCTGGACATCGCACTCCGCTTCGATGGCATGCGCCAAAGTACCGAGAAGCTCGGAAAAGCGGCGCGAGACGCAGGTATGCGTGAAAGCAGGCGTGGCTTTATGCGCCCCATGGGGCGTGGTACAGGTGGCTTCCTGTTCAGGGTCAGGATCGTCGGGCATGAGAGCGATCAGAGCCGGTTCTGTGACGGTCATGAGGGCTGTGATCATCGCCGTCTGCAGATCCGGAACCAGGCGGCAGGTTCTGCTGCCTCGGGGACCGATCCGGATCAGACCCGCCCTGCCGCCCGGGGCGGGTAGGGAATCGAAGATGCCGCGGTCGGGATCGATACGGCAGAAGCCGGAAATGCCGTCGCGAAGGTCGCGCTGCGCAATGAGGATGGTCGAAGGGGTGACGATACGCAGATCATTGCGGAATACCGCCAGCAGATGGTCGAGTCGTGGGGGTGAGACCGGCCTGCCGTCGGTCCTCTCCGCCAATGCCCATTCCTGCCGGCAGGCGGTATGATCCCAGGGTGGGGTGATCCCGATGGCTCGCTCCTCCTGCGCATGCAGCCGCATCGCGCGCAAATACTGTCGCGACAGCCGAGAATCCGGATCATGGCTGGCCAGCATATCGCCAGCCAGGGGCAGAGGGCCGCGACGGGGGTGCGATGCCTGGAGCCATTGTCGCTGATCGCGCTGTTGCTGATGCATCATGCTGCGGATGAGCACGGCAACCCCATTGCGTCGCCTGCCAAGGCAGTGCCCGATCTGCCGCCGCTCCTCTGCCTGCCGGGCCCGCAGATCCTCGCGTGCCTGTCGCTTCACCTGTGCTTGCCTGCGTCGATCTGCCTGCTCCATGGCAAGCGGTTCCAGAATCTCCGGATCGGGTTGCGGCAGGGGGCCGCCCCTCTCCTTGTTGCCGATCTGCTGCAACTGCCGACGGAAAATTGATGTGGCCTGGGAAACTCTGCCTTTCACGGCCGGGATGAAGGCGCCAAGCCGCTTCACCATCCTCCGCAGAGAAAAGCGAGCTCCGAGATGACTTGCGGGAATCGACCAGGTCGGATCCTGCCGCGATGAAATCCGGGCGCCGGACCCATGCGGGCGATAGTCCCAACCGGCTGCCCGCATGACATCGTGGGTTCCAGGCCAGTCCGCGCAGGCATCCAGCGCCCTCCGGATCAGACGCAACTGATCGGGGCCATGGATCCGATGCAGGGGCCGGAGGCCGGTGCGAAGGGCATGGCCGCGCATGGCGGTACTCTCGGAACGAAACCCCTCCTCGCGATCGCGCCGGCACTGCTGCCAATGGCCGGCCGGCTTGCGCCGAAGCATGATCTCATCAGCGACGATCTCGACGTCATATCTGCCACGATCCGCGGGCCAGCCCATCTGTCGCTCGATCCGGCGGCAGGCCTTTTCGAGTCGGGCATAATCATGGCCGAGATCGAGCCCCTTGCCGGTCAGCGGATGGATCACGTTCAGGATGATATGGGCATGTGGATGTGCGCGGTCCCGGTGGATGGCGATGACCGCCTGATGTTCACCGGCACCGAGTGCGCGCAAAACCTGCCTTGCCGCCGCGATCATCTGGTCATCATCGGGTTGCTCCAAAGGCGACCAGCTCAGCACCAGATGATGGCATGGCCGGGACCGATGCGGGTTGAGCCGCGCGATCCAGCGCATCTGGTCGCCGGCATGGATCCAGCCGCCGGCCAGATGGCGCATCTCGATCCGGCAGGCCTTGCGGCAGATATAGGCGATCCGGGGGCCAAATCCCGGATCGGGATCGCCAGGCTTTCCGGCAGGTATGACCTCAGCCAGCATTGTGGCCCTCGCCCATCAGCAATTGCTGCAGATGCACGGCATCCTGCCCGATACGGTCAAGCGGCAATGCGATCCCGGGATGCTCCCTGATATCGAGATCCGCGCAGAGATCAGACAGCACATGGCCGATCCGTCCGATCCAGGAAACGGCCTGGATCCGGTCACGATGAGAGAGGGCAGGGCGATCGGCCAACTGGTCCATGACCTTAGGAGGACAGGCCGGGATAGCCCGCCGCCTGCGCGCGGCGGATCAGCCGCGCCTTCTCCTGCGGCGTCACCCGCAGGCTGATCGTCCCGTTGCGTCGCCGCCGCTCGGATCGCCGCTGCTGGTCACCCGCGACCGCCATGTCACACTTCCGGATCGCCGGTGTTCTGCGGCGGCTGAAGAACGGACCGGTTGATCACTGCGCCAGAGGGTGCGGGAGCTGCCGGACGACGGCGGCGGACAGGGCCTTGTGCCTGTTGCCGTTCGAGATCACGCAGATAGGTTTGCAGTGTGCTCGCGCTGACCTCGCCAAGCCCTGAATAGACCTTGGCGATACCGGTCAGGGTATAGCCCGCGCCAGTACTGCCCGAATATCGGCCTCCAACTCGATCACGACCTGTTTGGCCGTGCGATGCGTCGGAGGCTTGGGCGGCAGATCGCGCAGACGCCGGCGCAAGGCGTCGACCTGATCGGCCGTGAGGTGGGATTTGCCTGATCTTTCCATTGTCGAACCTTTCCATGATGGATTTGCAGATCGACTGGAACACTATGCAGGCAAGGCCACATGACTACCCCTCCAGAATGGGTTATCCACATGTCTGGACGAATTGGCTGATCGGACGCAACAGCCTGACCGGATCGGGTATCCGCGCGATAATCACCGGATGCGCTATTTGATGAAGACCAGCCGTTCGAATGGCGGGGTATGCGGACGGTCGCACCGTCGGGAAAAAGGGAAGGGGCCGTAGTCGGGGAAGGGCCGATATATCTGCAGCACTCTGATCAAATTATCGCACCTTTCATTGCCTCGCCTGCCTTGAGAGCTAGCGCCGCGATGGTCAGGGCCGGGTTTACCGCTGCCGAGGTCGGCAGGACCGAGGCATCCGTCACCCAGAGGTTGGGCACGTCATGGCTGCGACCGTCCAGATCGACGACGGAGTCACGTGGATCCGTGCCAAGGCGCGCAGTTCCGCATTGATGAGAGGTGGTCTTGTTGCCGAATATTCGCACCATCACCACCGGGAATCCCGCGCGTTTCATCACCTGCCGAGTGCGTTTGATTAACAAGTGATGCGCATCCATGTTGGAGCGCTGCCAGTCCATGACGATATCCTCGCCCCGAACCAGAACACGACTGTTCGGATTGGGCAGGTCCTCGCTGGTAAGAAACCAGCCAAACGCGCGGTTGGCCATCAGCCTTGCCAGGAAACGCGGCATGGCCGGCACCTGCGCCTTGAGGATGTTGCCGGTGATCCGTCCCAACAGCTGCACATTGCCAAGCGGCGCATGAACCTCGGGATCGTCGTTGTAGAAATCGTTGAAGAACAGCGTTTTCTGATAGATCGAGTCGTTCCGCAGAAACGGGTTCAGTGTGATCATTGCGCTGGTGTTGTGGTTCATGAAGTTTCGGCCGACCTGGTCCGAGCCGTTGGCCAGACCCGTCGGATGTGCCGCGTTGCTCGAGCGCAGCAGCAGCGCCGCCGATTGCACCGCCCCCGCCGCCACGGCGAAATGCCGCGCGGTCAGGCGCTCTTCCCGACCGTTGCGGCGAACAATCGCCGCGGCCACCTCGCGTCCATGTGCGCCGGTCTCCAACCGCATCACCTGCGCGCCGGTCATCAGCCGCACGTTGGGATGTTTCAGCGCATCGGCCAGCGGTCCGACCTCGGCATCAATCTTGCCGACGCCGCCGGTGTTGGGGAAAGCGTCCCATCCGGTCCGGCCGCGCTTCAGCCAGGCATCGATGTCGATGGCCAGCGGTAGACTGGCGGGATGGACGCCCGCCCGCTTCAGCCGCTCACGCACCAGTTGCAGCGCCGGCTCGTCCGGGACCGGCGGAAAAGGAAACGGCCCCGACCGGGGAGGCTCGGTCGGGTCCTGCCTGGCCGCGCCGCGCACCTTGAACAGCGCCTCGGCCCGGGCATACCAAGGCTCCATGTCGTCATAGCACATGTCCCAGCCGGGCGATGTGCCCTGCAGATGCGGGCGTGCCCTGAAATCCTCGACGCGGTAGCGATACATCACTGCGCCGTAGAATTTCGAGTTGCCGCCGACGTAGTAATAGTTCCCCGGCAGGAATTTCTTGCCGTCGGAGCCGATCCATTCCTCGTCCGAGCGATAGAAGCCCCGCTCGAAAATCGCCACGTCGTCCCGCGCCTCAGGCGTGTCGGCCAGATGCTCGCCGCGTTCCAGGATCAGGATACGCATACCCGAAGGAGCCAGCGCCGAAGCGAGCGTGGCGCCGCCGATGCCCGAACCGATGATGATGACGTCGCTGTCCGTGCTCATGGCCACCTCAGTCGATGCGGATTTCGGTCTGCGGATCGAACAGAACCACCTTGGCCATCTCGACCGCAAGCTGGACGGTCTGGCCCGCATGCGCGGTGCGCGGTGCAAGCCGGGCGATCACCTCGACGCCGCCCAAGGTGAACATGGCAAGCGTATCGGGACCGGTGGGTTCAACCACCTCGATGGCGGCCTGCACCGCCTGCTGGCCCGGTTCGGCGACCGAGAAACCCTCGGGACGGATGCCGACCAGCACCGGCTTGCCGGCATATTGCCGTCGCGCGGCCTCGCTGACCGCCACGCCGGAAATGCGCGACCTGCCGCCATCGGGCTGATCCATCTCCAGCTCCGGCCCCGCGGCACCCTCGATCAGGTGGCCCGGGATGATGTTCATCGCCGGCGAGCCGACGAAGCGCGCCACATACACATTGGCCGGCCGGTCATAGACCACCTGCGGCTCGTCCAGATGCTGCACGAACCCATCCTTCATCACTGCGACGCGGGTGGCCAGCGTCATTGCCTCGATCTGGTCATGCGTCACATAGACGATGGTGGTGCCCAGCCGCTGGTGCAGCCGCTTGATTTCGGTGCGCATGTCCACGCGCAGCTTGGCGTCCAGGTTGGAGAGCGGCTCGTCGAACAGGAACAGCTTGGGATGGCGGACCAGCGCGCGGCCCATCGCGACCCGCTGGCGCTGGCCGCCCGACAGTTGCGAGGGGCGGCGATCCAGCAGATGCGCCATCTGCAACAGCTCGGCCGCCTCGCGGGTGGCCTTGTCACGCTCGGCCGGCGGCACCCCGCGGATCTTCATGCCGAATTCGATGTTCTGGCGCACCGTCATGGTCGGGTAGAGCGCATAGGACTGGAACACCATGGCGATGTCGCGGTCCTTGGGCGAGAGGTCGTTCACCACATCGCCGTCGATGCGGATCTGGCCGGCGGTGATGCCCTCAAGGCCCGCGATCATGTTGAGCAGCGTGGACTTGCCGCAGCCTGACGGGCCAAGGAGGACTAGAAAGTCCCCGCTGCCGATCGAGATGCTGACCTCTTTCAGCACTTCCATCGCGCCATACGACTTGCGGACGCGGTCGATTTCGAGAGTAGCCATATCGGTCAGCCTTTCACTGCGCCGGCGGTCAGCCCGCGGACAAAATAGCGGCCCGCGATGACATAGACGACAAGGGTGGGAAGCGCGGCGATCATAGCGGCAGCCATGTCGACGTTATACTGTTTGCGGCCCATGGTGACGTTGACGATGTTATTCAGCGCCACCGTCACGGGCGAGGTTTCCCCTGCGGTAAAGGATACCCCGAACAGGAAGTCGTTCCAGATCTGGGTGAACTGCCAGATGCAGGACACGACCATGATCGGGAGCGCTGCCGGCAGCATGATCGAAAAGAAGATGCGGAAGAATCCCGCGCCGTCGATCTGCGCCGCCTTGGTCAACTCGTCCGGGATGGTGACGAAATAGTTGCGGAAGAACAGCGTCGTGAAGGCGATGCCATAGACCGTGTGGACCAGGACCAAGCCCGAGATCGAGCCCGAGAGACCCAGCCGGCCCAGCACCTGTGCCATCGGCAGGATCACAGCCTGGAAGGGCAGGAAGCAGCCGAAGAGGATCAGGCCAAAGACCAGGTTCGAGCCGCGAAAGCGCCATTTAGTCAGCACGTAGCCGTTCAGCGCCCCGATCCCGGTCGACAGAACGACAGCCGGAACGACCATCATGATCGAGTTGAAGAAATAGGGTTTCAGTCCGGTGCAGGAGGTGCCGATGCAGGCCTGGCTCCAGGCCTTTGCCCAGGCTTCGAAGGTCACGGCCTGCGGCAATCCGATGAATGAGCCGCCGTAGATCTCATCGAGAGATTTCGCCGATGTCATGATCATGACCCAGAGCGGCATCAGGTAGAACGCGGCCAATACGAGCAGGGAGCCGTAGATAAAGACCCGGCCGATGGCCTGCGCCCGAGCCGCCGAGCGGCGTTCAGTGGTCATTGCGGCTCTCCTTCAGCTCAGAATACAGATAGGGGATGATGATCGCCGCGACGGTCATCAGCATCATCATGGCGCTGGCGGCGCCGACGCCCATCTGGTTGCGTCGGAAGGTGGCCGAGAACATGAAGGTCGACGGCATCTCGGTCGCGTTCCCCGGACCGCCGTTTGTCATGGCCAGCACCAGGTCGAAGGTCTTGATCGCGATATAGCCCAACAGGACGATCACGCTCAGGAAGGCTGGACGCAGCATCGGGACGATAATGCTGGCATAGATGCGGGGCAGGGTGGCGCCCTCGATCTGCGCAGCCTTGATGACCGAGTTGTCGATGCCGCGCAGCCCGGCCAGAAAGATTGCCATGGCGAAGCCCGAGGATTGCCAGACCGCGGCGATGACGATGGTATAGATGGCAAAGTCTGGCCGGGTGATCCAGTTGAAGACGAAGCCTTCCCAGCCAAGATCGTTCACGACTTTCTGGATGCCCAAATCAGGGTTCAGGATCCATTTCCAGGCTGTGCCGGTGACGATGAACGAGAGCGCCATCGGATAGAGATAGACGGCGCGCAGCGCGCCCTCGGCCCGGATGTTCTGGTCCAGCAGGATCGCCATGACCAGGCCGACCCCGATGGTCACGGTCAGAAACAGCGCCGAAAAGATGAACAGGTTCGCCACCGCCGTATGCCAGCGAGGCGTAGCCCACAGCCGGTAATACTGCTCCAGCCCGACGAAATCGTATTGCGGCACCATTCTGGACGAGGACAGCGAGATCCAGCCGGTCCAGGCGATGAACAGGTAGACACCGACAAGGATCACCAGCAGGCTTGGCGCCATGACCAGCCGCGGCAGCCAATCGGCCAACCGGTCGGAGAAGCTTTTCTTTCGGGTCATGACGATCCTCTCCAGAAAAAGGGGACAATGCGGAAGGGCCTGCCGGGGTGGCGGTCACCGGCAGGTCCAGGCGGCAGGTGGGATCAGCGGGCGTTGTCGATTCCGCTGACCAGCATCTGCACGGCGTCTTCCGAGGCCATGTCGTTGACGAAGAACTGTGCCACGACATCCCCGAACACGGTGGCGAACTGGGGCTGGCTCGCGAAGCCATGCGTCGAGGCCCCGAGCATGGCGCCGTTTTTGATCGCGACGGCGCGATCCTCGAAGCCCTTCTTCGCGCAATCGTCGAAATCGTCCACCGGCAGGTCGGTGCGGGCCGGGATCGAGCCCTTGATCAGGTTGAAGTCATGCTGGACCTTGGGGTCCATGACCACTTCGGCCAGGGCGTCCTGCGCCTTGGTCACCTCGGGATCGGTCACCTTGAACATGCCGAAACTGTCGATCAGCCATTGGAAGGACGGGGTTTCCGAAGGCGTTGCGAAGCACAGGAAATCCGTGCCCGGCTTCAATCCCTTGGCTAGGAATTCGCCCTTGGCCCAGTCGCCCATGATCTGCATTCCGGCCTGACCGTTGATGACCATGCCTGAGGCCACGGCCCAGTCGCGGCCGGTGAAACCGTCGTCGACCAGCCCGCGCACCTGGCGCAGCGTGTCGAAGACCTGTTTCATGGTGTCCGAGGACAGCGCCTCGGGGTCCAGTTCGACCAGCGCCTTGTTATAGAACTCCGGCCCGCCGATATCCGCGACGAGCGCGTCGAATATCACCTGGATCTGCCAGGGCTCGTCGCCCATGGCCAGCGGAATGACGCCGGCCTCCCTCAGCTTCGCCCCGTCCTCGATCAGTTCGGCCCAGGTGCCGGGCGGATCGATGCCGGCCTTGTCGAAGGCGGCCTTGTTCGCCCAGACCCAGTTCTGGCGATGCATGTTGATGGGCGCCGCGATCAGGTCGTCGCCGTTCTTGACAAAGGGCAGCACCTGCGGCGCAATGGCGGCTTCCCAGCCATTCGCCTCGTCAAGCGCGTTGAGGTCGCGCATTACGCCCTCGGCCGACCAATCGATGCCCTCCCAACCGATGAACTGCATGGAGCCGGGCGGGTTGCCAGAGGCCAGCCGGCTGCGCAACGCCTGCTGCATGTTGCCGCCGGACTGTCCGCCCACGGCGCTGTCCTGCCAGCCGTAGCCCTTGGCAGCCAGTGCCTCGCGGACGACGTTCAGCGCGGCGGCTTCGCTTTCGGCCACCCAGTGGTGCATGACCTCCAGCTTCACCTCGGCTTGGGCCGGCATCGCGGCAACCAGCGAGGCCGAACTTGCGAGAAGGGCGAAATATAGGTTCTTCATGGGGATACTCCCTGTTTTCGGTGGTGGTGGGGCCCGGTCGCATTCCGCTCTTCTCGGGCTAGGTCGGGTTCAGGCCGTGACGGCGCTCCCATATTCCACGTTCCGCCCGCCATAGCGGCGGACGCGGATGTTGGCTTGCTCGGCATGGCCCACGAAGCCCTCCATATGGCAAAGGCGCGAGGCGTGGGCGCCAATCATGGCCGAGGCTTCGTCGGTGAGGATCTTCTGATAGGTGCAGGTCTTGAGGAACTTCCCGACCCACAGCCCGCCAGTATAGCGCGCGGCCCGCTGCGTTGGCAGCGTGTGATTGGTGCCGATCACCTTGTCGCCGAAGGCGACGTTGGTACGAGCGCCTAGGAACAGCGCGCCGTAATTGGCCATGTTGTTCAGGAAATAATCCGGATCGGTAGTCATCACCTGGACATGTTCCGAAGCCATGCGGTTGGCCTCGTCTACCATCTCATCCAGCGTGTCACAGAGGATGATCTCGCCGTAATCCTCCCAGGCCTTGCGGGCGATCTCCGCCGTGGGCAGGATTGTCAGCAGGCGTTCGATCTGGGCCAGCGTGTCGCGGGCCAGCTTTTCCGAATTGGTGATCATCACGGCGGGCGAGTTCGGGCCGTGTTCGGCCTGTCCCAGCAGATCGGTTGCGCAGATCTCGCCGTCCACGCTGTCGTCGGCGATCACCAGAGTCTCGGTCGGGCCGGCGAAAAGGTCGATGCCGACCTTGCCGAACAAAAGCCGCTTGGCCTCGGCGACATAGGCGTTGCCGGGACCGGCCAGCAGGTCCACCGGCGCGATGGTCTCGGTGCCGTAGCCCATGGCGGCGATGGCCTGCACGCCGCCGAGACAATAGATCTCATCCGCGCCGGCCAACGCCTGGGCCGCCACGATCTTCTCGGCGATCTTGCCCTTGAAGGGCGGGGCACAGGTGATGACGCGCTGGCAGCCGGCGACCTTGGCGGTCAGCACCGTCATATGGGCCGAGGCCAGCAGCGGATATTTGCCGCCCGGCACATAGCAGCCGACATTCTGGATCGGCACGTTGCGGTGGCCGAGGACAACGCCTGGCAGGGTCTCGACCTCGAGGTCCAGCATGGTGTCCCGCTGGGCTTGGGCGAAATTGCGGATCTGTTCTTGCGCGAAATCCAGATCGTGGCGTTCCTGTTTGGTCAGTCCGTTGACGCAACCCGCGATTTCGGCCTCGGTCAGGCGATAGCTGTCGCGGTCGAGCCCGTCGAATTTGATGCTGAGTTCGCGCACGGCCTTGTCGCCACCTTCGGCGACCTGTGCCAGGAGGGCGCGGACGGCTTCAGTGACGGCGGGATCGGTCTGGTCGCCTTGCGTGAGGCGCGCGGTCTTCACATGCCGGATCATGGCAAATCTACCTCTGGGGGTGGAAGACTTGTGGCCACCCAAGCTGGTTTCTGGAATGGGATGAAAGGCGAGGGCAGGGGCGAGCAGGGCCGCCCCCGGCAGGATCAGAGCATCTGTTCCTTCGCGCGCATCTCGGCGTAAGCTTCCTGCTCTTTTTCGTAATAGGCGGGCGAGGGGAAATCCCACCAGCCGGTGGCGAAGGGGCCGGCGGCATCGCGCGACACGATCACCTCGACCAGGGTCGGGCCGTCGGTGTTCAGCGCGGCCTCCAGTGTCGGTTCCAGATCATCGTCCTTCTCGACCCTCCATGCTTGCAGGCCGAAGGCGCGGGCGGTGGCGGCGATGTCCGCCGAATAGGGTTCGCCATTACCGGCATGGTGGTTGAACTCGGACGCGATATGACGGCCCATGAACTTGCGCATGCCGCCACGGATCGACATGTAGCCTTGGTTGTTCAGCACCAGGAACACCACGTTGATCCCATTCATCACGGCGGTGCCCATTTCCGGCAGCGACATCATGAAGTCGCCGTCGCCGACGATGGCCACGACCTTCTTGTCGGGGCAGGCCAGCTTGGCGCCCATGGCGGCCGGAACCGCCCAGCCCATCGGCGAGAACGAGCCCGAGGTCAGATGGGTGCGCGGCTCGTAAACCGGGAAGCTCTGCTTCACCGCGCCTTGGGTGTTGCCCGAGCCTGCGACCACGATCCCGTCACGCGGCAGCACCTTCCGCAGCGCGACCAGCGGGCGTTGCGAGGTGAACGGCGTTTCGGTGCTGGTTTCGCGCGGCTCGACCTTGGCGCGCCAGTCCGCCTTGGCCTGCTTGACCTCGGCGAGGAAGGCGGCGTTGCCGTCACGCAGCGCGGCAGCCTTGTCGTCCTCCAGCGCGGCGAGGATGTACTGCAGTGCGATCTTCGCGTCCGAGACGATGCCGACTTCGGTCGGGTAGGTCTTGCCGATCTCGCGCGGGTCGAGGTCGATATGGATCAGTCGGCCCGGCGGGAAGCTGAACGACACGCCCTTAGCATAGGACGAGGCCGACCAGTCGGTGAACCGGCAGCCGACGGAGATGACGACATCCGCCGACGCGGTGATCTCGTTGCCGCAGGTGGTACCGGTCTGGCCGACGGCGCCGATGAACAGATCATTGTCCTCGGCGATGGCGCCCTTGCCGTTCCAGGTGATCGAAACTGCGGCACCCAGCTTTTCCGCCAGTGCGGTAAGTTCAGCAGAGGCATTGGCGGTGATGGCGCCGCCGCCGGCCACGATGACCGGGCGTTTAGCAGTCAGCAGCACTTCGACCGCCGCCTTGATCGCCGCCGGATCGGGATGGGCGATACCTGTCGGCAGACGCTTCTCCAGCGGGTGGATGGTGACCTCGTCGGCCTCGACCTGAATGTTCATTGGCACTTCGACATGGACGGGACCCGGGCGGCCAGTCAGCATCTCGTTGAACGCGCGGTGCATGATCGAGGGCAGCGTGCTGACCGATGTCGCCTGCCAGGCGCGCTTGGTCACCTGCTCGGTGATACGCGGGAAGGCGTTGTCCTGCTGGCGCTCGATCTCCTGCATGGTGCCGTGGCCGTGCATATAGGTCTGGGGCGAGCCCGAGACATAGAAGAGCGAGGTCGAGTCGGTATAGGCAGTGGCCAGACCGATGATCGTGTTGGTCGCGCCCGGCCCAACCGAGGTCGAACAGGCCATGATCTTGCCCGATGCGCGGAAATAACCATCGGCCATGTGGACGGCGCTTTGCTCGTGCATCACTTGAATGAACGGGATTTCCGACCCTTCCTGCAGGAAGGCGTCGAATAGCGACCAGATACCGTGGCCGGGGACGCCGGCGACATACTCAACCCCATATTCCTTCAGCGCGCGCGCCACGACTTGTCCGCCGGTGAGTTTCATGTGTTTCCCCGTTTGTTTAGCTGCACCGTTTCGGGTCGGTGCACATCTGCGAATGACTTTCCCGATGCTGCGGGCTTGACGATTCAATCGCAATTTCGCATCCATTCGATTCATGGCGCAAACTGACGCACTGCCTGCGAAGGGATCGAAGCATGACTCCACCCGACCTGTCGAGGGACGCTGCGGACCGCATAGCGAGTTTCGCCGCAAATCTGCGCCTGCTCTGCGACCGGCAGGGCTCGATCTCGCAGATCTGCCGCAAGCTCGGCATCAACCGTCAGCAGTTCAACAAATATCTGTCGGGCCGGCACATGCCCTCTTCCGGCAATATCCGCCTGATCGCGAACTACTTCGGCCTAGGTCCCGAGGTCCTGTTTAGCGAACATGAGCGTTTCCGCGCTCTGGTCGACGGCAACTTCTTCGATGTGCTGGACCATCTGCGCCGGGCGCCGCAGGTCGCGCGTTTTCTCGACACGGTGGCGGTATCGACCAAGATCGACATGGGGGAATATGTCGGCTGCTATGACCGCTACCAGTATTCCTCGATTTACGCACGCAAGATCCTGCGCTCGGCCTTCTGCATCTTCCAAAGCGGGGATTTCCTGAACCACTATTACATCGAGCGTTTTCCCAGCTATGACGACCCATCGCGCACCGAATACATCTTCAAATATCACGGCTTCACTTTCCCGGTAGAGGACCGCGTATTCACCATCGACTTCGAGACGGTGCAGCGCAACGAATTCACCTTTGGCATCTTCTCGACCGTGCAGCGCAGCGCCAAGCGCTTCATGTTCGGCATCGTCAGCGGTGTCGCGGCGACGATGTTTCGCCAACCTTTCTCGACCCGTGCAGTGCTGCACTACCGCCGCCCGGGATTGCTGAGCCGGGCGGAGCTGCAGGCCACCACGACGCTGGACATGAACGACGCCTCGATCCCCCGGGAGGCGCGCGAATATCTGGGCGAAAGCCCCGACATGATCAAACCGGTATGACCGACGCGCGCGATGCCCGAAATTGCGCCAGTCTGCGTCAGTTTTGCGGTGGTCGCGCAATGGTCTGTAAGGTCTTTCCGTGCTGTCCTTGCGCCATATCCAGCATCCTTCGGGGACATCATCATGCACAACCAGATCCGCGACCTTGCCTTTGCCGACGAGTTCATTAAGGCGCAGCTTGTTGAAAATCCTAAGGATTACCTGGTCGAGGACGCCGTCGTCATCAACCTGTCGCCCGCGCCGCTGGTGACCGGCACCGATCACCCCACCATCGTCCCGGCGTGGAAGTCGACCTGGCTCAGGGGTGGGACGATTCGCTCGGGCGAGCGGGCCGCGATCATCAAGGTGCTCAAGCCCACCAACCTCGGCGGCTGCATGTTCCGGGGCTGGGACTGGCTCGGCAACCGGATCAAGAACTTTCCGCGCGACACGCCGCTGTTCATCTCGGCCCAGGACACGATCGGCTCGGTCACGACCGACCCCTATGTCTTTACCAACGAACGCCGCACGTCCGAGGAACCGCAGGAGTTCGAGCTGAAGTTGAACCTGTGGTGGTCCCCGGGCAATACCGATTGCTTTATCCATAACGAGCACCCCTTCCTCGAGGTGCATACTCAGATCCACGGCCTCGGTCGGATGCAGAAATTCGTCGAGCGCCGCGAGAATACCCTTTATGAAGATGTAATCATGCCGATCGGCTATTCGCACGATCCGTTTTGTCGCGTGACCGGCCCGAACCAATGGACCTATCCTTGGCATCGCTATTACGCAGACACCGACTCGGTCTGGCTGGCGGTCGAATTGCACCCCAAAGGCTGACAGGGCCAAGGAGACGCAATGATTCCCGGCGCATCCTGGACCCGCATCGAAAGCGACGAACTGGGCAGCCGCCGGCTGCCAGGCGAGGCGCTCTATGGCATCAACACGCTGCGCGCAGTTGAGAACTTCCCGGTTTCGGGCATGAAAATAGGGTCGCTGGCGCCGCTGATCCGCGCTATGGCGTTGACGAAAAAGGCTGCGGCTGCGGCGAATTACCGACTGGGTAAGCTGTCGGCGCGCAAGGCCGAGGTGATTGGCCGGGTCTGCGACGAGTTGATGGCCGGCCAGCATGGGGCGCATTTCATCGTCGACGTGTTCCAGGGCGGCGGTGGCACCTCCAGCCACATGAACCTTAACGAGGTGATTGCCAATCGCGGGCTGGAGCTGATGGGTCGTGCCTGCGGCCAGTATGAGCACCTGCATCCGATCCGCGACGTCAACCGCTCGCAATCCACTACCGACGTTCATGCCACGGCGCTGCGCGTCGCGCTGATGCAGGGAGCGCCGGGGCTGGAGCGGGCGCTGCTGGCGCTGGCCGACACCTTTGCCGCCAAGGCGCAGGAGTTCGGTAGCATCCTCAAGCTGGCGCGCACCCATCTGCAGGATGCCGTGCCAATGACGCTAGGCGAAGAGTTCCACGCCTTCTCGACCGCGCTGCGGCACGAGGCGGCACGGATCTGGCCGGCCTCGCAAAGTCTGGCGGGGCTGAACCTGGGCGGCACCATGGTCGGCACCGGCCTGGCCGCGCAGCCGGATTTCGCCGAGACGGTCATCGCCGAGTTGCAGCGCCTGACCGAACTGCCCCTGCGCCGCGATGACGATCTGGTCTGCGCGGCCTGGAACAGCGCCGGCCTGGTGCAGTTCTCATCGCTCTTGCGCGGCATCACGGTGACGCTTTCCAAGATCGCGAACGACTTGCGCCTGCTGTCCAGCGGCCCGCGCGGCGGCATTGGCGAGATCGCCCTGCCCGCCGTCCAATCCGGCTCGCCGCTAATCGGGGGCAAGGTCAATCCCGTGATCCCCGAAATGGTCAGCCAAGTTGCCTTTCATGTCGCAGGGGCCGATGTTGCCGTCGGTATGGCGGCTGAGGCCGGACAGTTGCAGCGCAATGCATTCGAGCCGCTAATGGCGCATTGCCTGCTGACCAGCTTGGGCATGATCGAGAGCGCTGCCCGCATCTTTGCCGAACGCTGCGTGCAGGACATCCGGGCGGTGCCCGAGGCCTGCGCCGGCAATCTGTCGGCACCCGGCACGCTGGCAGCCGGGTTGGTGCCCCTGGTCGGGCCGGAGGCCGCTGCCGATATCGCTGAGGCGGTTGCCGATGGCAAGGATCTGGGCGCGCTCCTACGCGCGCACGGCCTTGCCTCAGGTCCGGCTGATTGAGCCTAGGGCGTGTTGACAAAAGGGATTCACCGGGCGCGGTGATCGTGATTCAAGCTGGTATCTGCAATGGAGACCAGCGTGGCACGAAACCTGATGTCGAACGACGAGTGGGCGTTCTTTGAACGCTTCATCCTGGCTGTCCGTTCTCCGAACGGCCGCAAGCCCACGAACCATCGGCTTGTTCTGGATGGGATTTTCTGGATCGCCCGAACGGGGTCGCCCTGGCGCGACCTGCCGGAAGAGTTCGGCAAATGGTCGTCTGTCTATCGGCAGTTCCGGCGCTGGACGTTGGCGGGGCTGTGGGAACAGATCCTGGAGGCGCTGAACGAGAGCCGGATCGTGCCGGATGCGCTGCAGATGATCGACAGCACCGTGGTTCGCGCTCATCATCAGGCAGCGGGCGCAAAAGGGGGACTCCGCGCCAAGGTTTCGGCCGCTCGCGAGGTGGCTTCACGACCAAGATCCATCTGCGGGTCAATGCGGCAGGCCTGCCCATGAGAACCGAGATCACGGCCGGGCAGACATCGGACTACCTCGGCTTCGATCTGGTCATGGCTGACAACCTGCCCGAGCCAAGCGTTCTGCTCGCAGACCGCGGCTACGACTCCGACAACATCCGCAAGACCATGGAGGTGCGCGACGTGGTGCCGGTCATCCCCATGCGCAAAACCCGGAAGCTACGGGTCGCCGTTGACCGCAGGCTCTACCGCCTGCGCAATCTCGTTGAGCGGTGCTTCAACAAGCTCAAGAATGCCCGTCGCGTCGCCACCCGCTACGACAAGACCGCCGAAAGCTTCCTGGGCTTCATCGACATCACGTCGATCCGCCTCTGGCTCCGCCATTTGTCAACATGACCTAAGCCGCAAAGGATACTGACATGAGCCTGAAGGCCGATACCTATGCCGTGCTGCTGCCGGCGATCGACAATCTGGTGCTGACTAATCCTCTGGCACGTTTCTTGGATCAAGGCGGGCGTGCCCTCCTGATCGGCGAAACACGCGAGGAATATGTCGCACGCAGTATGTCGGACGCTCGCTGCTCGGGTGAAAGCGTCGAGAAGTTGTGCGCGCTGACCGACCGGATCACCGGTTTTGCCGGCCCGGCACTGGTGGCGCTGGACCAGGAGCCCTCGGGCATCCGCCGGCTGCACGGGCTGGTGCCGCAACTGCCCGACAATCATGCGCTGCACGCCATGGCCTCGGAGGAGATCGAGCGGGTCGCGTTCCGCATGGCCCAAGCGGCACGCGGAATGGGTTTGACCATGTTCCTGTCGCCGGTCATCGACGTAGTGACCGGGCACAATCCCTGGCTGCAGGGCCGGACATTGGGCACCGATGCGGCCGAGGTGGCGCGGATCGGCAGCGCCCATATCCGCGGCGTCGAGGCGGCGGGCGTCGTCGCCACCGCCAAGCATTTCCCCGGTCATCACAACATCGACGGCGACCCGGCAGTGGATGTCGCCACGGTCAGCGGCGGGACCGACGCGCTGGCGCCCGGCATGGTTCCTTTTCGCGCGGCCATCGCCGCGGGTGCGCGAGCGGTGATGACCGGCCCCGCGCTGGTGCCGGGGATGGACGCTGTGATGCCCTCATCGCTTTCCGTCCCCACCATCGCCGCACTACGGGGGTTAGACTTCACCGGGCTGGTGGTCAGCGACGACCTCGACGCCATCGGTATACTGCGCGGCCAGCGCGACGTACCAACGGCGGCGGTCGAAGCTTTGCGCGCAGGGTCGGACCTGCTGCTTCTGTCGGCGGAAAACGATCTGGAACAGGTCCGCAGCCGTATCCTGTCGGCCGTCGCCGAGGGCAGCCTGCCTGAGGAACGCCTGACAGAAGCCGCAGACCGCGTCCGCGCGCTTGCTGACAGCATGGGCTGAGGGAGGCCGGTCGACCACTTGGCGTCACCGGTTGGTGAAGCGGTTGAACAATGTCGCCGCGACGATGATCACCACGCCCTTGATAATCAGCTGGGCCTGCACCGGCAGGCCGACGATCACCACGAAGTTGAAGGTCAGCACTAGGATGATTGCACAGCACGCTGTTGACGACCGAGCCGCGGCCGACCCAGTTGCCGACGCTGCCGACATAGCCGACCAGCACCAGCCCGGCGATGGTCGCCATCACGCTGCAGATCACATAGCACAGAATCGTCACGCCGCCGGCATTGATTCCCAGCAACTCGGCCGAGCGGGGGTTGCCGCCGGTGATGTAGATCTTGCGCCCCAGCACCGTGCGGCTCAGCAGGAAGGCCGCGCCTGCCAGCAGCATCAGCAGCACGATCAGGTTGACCGGCACGCCGGCGATCTTGCCCGTGCCGATAGAAGCGCAGGGCCGACGGCAGCCCGCCGCCCGGCACGCCTTGGGTGTAGTAGAACCGCGCGCCCTGAAGCACGGTCATCATCGCCAGAGTGGCGAGGAAGGGCGAGACGTTGCGCCGCACCGCCAGCCAGCCGTTGACGAAGCCCACCGCCACGGCCAGCGCCAGTGACATCAGGACGACCTGCGGCAACACGTCATTTCCGGTGGTGTTGAAGGACGTGGCGACTACCGCCACCGTGGCCATCAGCGAGGCGACCGACAAACCCAGACCCCGCGCCAGGATCACGAAGGTCTGCCCGATCATCACGATTCAGAGGGGCGGGGCTTGGGTCAGGATGTCCTGGAAGTTCCTCAATGACAGGAACGAGGACTGCATCAGGCCGGCCGCGATGAGGATCACGCCGAGCGCCAGCGGCAGCGCGATGCCCGGCGTCAACCGAAAGCGGTGGGAGAGGTGGCTTCCGTCATAGCTTGCGGCTCCGGGCGACATAGATGGAGACGGCGGCGAGGATCACGATGACCTGGACCACCCATTGCACGAAGGTCGTGACATTCATGTAGTTCAGGACATTGCCCAGGACGCTGACCAGCGCGAGGCCGATTGCGGTTCCGAAGACCGTTCCGACGCCTCCGCCCAGCATGGTGCCGCCCATGACGACCGGGACGATCGAGGCCAGCGTCATCGCGTTGCCGACCCGCGGATCGCCCGTGCCAGTGCGGCAGGTGAGATATATCCCAGCCAGAGCGGCGAAGAAACCCGAGGCCGAATAGGCCAGTATCGTCACCCGGCCGACCGAGATGCCGACGGCCTTGGCCGCCACGGGATTGCCGCCGACGGCATAGACGGACTGCCCGGTCCGGGCCGAGCGTAGAACCAGCCCGAGGATCATGAAGGCCGCGATGGTAATCATGGCTACGAAAGGAATGCCGCACGCCGCGTCATAAGCGAAATCCTCAAGCCAGATCGGCACGCCGCCGACGGGCTTGGCCGGATCCGAGTTGGCATCTGTCATGATGAACTTCTCGATCAGGTGCTTGCGCTGCGCGGCCTGATACTGGACGCCCTGGCGAACGTCACCAGCCACAGGTCGGCCTGCGAGGCGTTGGCGAAGCCGATGCGATAGGGGCCATCCTTCTTGAACGGCGTCGTATCGACCATCTCGGTGATATCCGGATTCCAGATGAAGGTGCACGGCAGGCCGTCATATTCTGCATGGGCGAGTGCCGGCAGCATCAGGGTGCCAAGGGCAAGCGCGCCCAACAGGTACCGCGAACGCGACTGGATGGAATGTATCATGGGTTCCCTGCGAATTTTCGTAGCTGATGTGCTCTGGATACGTAACCGCATGGATTCATGCGCTTCCTTCTGACGCGATACTCTGCGTCAGAAGGAAGCGCAGATTGGGGGCGCTTTGGTTCAGGTTACAGATTGATCCTGAACCATTCGACGGTCTTGGGTGCCAGATCCTTTTCGACAAGATCAATGGATACCCCGGCGCCGAAATCATGGTCGGATTCAAGCACCACCAGATCCCCGGTGCCCTCGTGGTATTGCAGCAACTGGTTGCCGGCGATGGGCTGCGGCGCGACGATGGTTTCCTTTGCGCCCACGATAACGCGCAACGGTCCCGGATAGGGGGCGATGGCACCGGCCGCCGACATCAGCGGCAATTCGTGAAAGAATCCGCCCTTCAGTGTGGTCTGCCCGCCCCAGAAAAGATTGGCGGTGATCGTCTCGTCCTTGCCGTCCCCCATGAGGGTGGAATAGGGTGCCATCGGATTGGTCACCGGTGCCCAGAGGACGACCGCATCGGTCTCGGGCCGCGCGGCGGCCAGATGCGCGCCGACCTAAGCCCAGGATGCCGATGCGGCCTGCCGTCGACCTTGGGCAGGACCTGCAGATAGCCGAAGGCGTCGACGGCATCCGCGATCTGGCCTGAGAAGGTGGTGTCTTGCCATTCGCTCGAGCCGGTGAAGTCGATGCGCAGCGACGCGATCCCTGCCTCGGCCAGCCGATCGGCTATAAAAGTGTACAGCCCAGTTTCGGTTCCGGCGATGGTGAATTCGTTCTTGCTGCCGGTGAAGCCGTGCATCATCAGCACGACCGGAGGATTCTGGGCTCCGTCCGGCAGGTTCAGGATCCCGGCAATCCGTTTGCCATGCAGGTCGATGGTGACAGCGTCCTCGACCGCCAGCGCCGGCGTGGCGCTCAGAAAGGCAAGGGCGATGAGAGCAGTATTTTGGTCATGTCATTCCTCCTCTGTCGGTCTTGCGGTTAAGGCCGCCCAGTCACCCACGCCGGATCATGTCGGCCAGCTTTTCCCCGATCATGATGCAGACGGCGTTCGGATTGCCCGAGATCAGCGTCGGCATGATCGAGGCATCGGCGATCCGCAGCCCCTCGATCCCATGGACGCGCAGCTTCGGATCGACGACCGCCATGTCATCCGTTCCGGCCCGGCAGGTGCCCGCAGGGTGCAGGGCTGCATGGGCCGTTGTCTGGCAGAAGCGGCGGATCTGATCGCGGGTGACAGGCCCGGCCTCGGGCAATTGGCGGCGCGCGACGAAGCGGCTGATCGCGGATTGCTCCATCACCTCAAGCGCGAACATGGTGCCGTCGGTGATGGTTTCCAGGTCATGCGGATCGCTGAAATAATTAGGGATCACGCGGGGGAAGGCGGTGGGATCGGCGCTGGTCAGTCGCACCTCGCCGCGCGAGCGCGGGCGGATCTGGCCAAGGTTGATTGTGCAGCCATTACCGCCCGGCACGGCCTCGACCCCCTCCTCGATTCCAGCACCGACGACCATGAAATATTGCACATCGGGATGCTTTTCTGACCGGTCGGCCCACCAAAAGGCGCCGCCCTCGATCAGGTTGGACGAGGCTGGGCCACCCTTGAACAGCAGGTAGTTCAGCCCCGCTAGTGCCTTCCAGTGCAGCTTCTTGTACTTGTCGTAGCTGTGCGATCCATTGAGCTGATAGATAAGCGAAATCTCGATATGGTCCTGAAGGTTCCGCCCGACGCCCGGCAGGTCGTGGACGACTTCGATACCGTGGCGGCGCAATTCGTCGGCAGGACCGATACCCGAGAGCATCAGCAGCTTGGGCGTATTGATCGCGCCCACCGAGAGGATCACCTCTCGCCGGGCGCGTATCGTCCGGGTCTCGCCCTTCAGGACATATTCGATCCCGGTCGCGCGGCCGTTCTCGACCAGCACGCGCAGCACCCGCGCACCGGTTCGCACCGAAAGATTCCGCCGCTTGCGGGCTGGTTTCAGGTAGGCGACCGCCGCGCTGCTGCGGCGCCCGTTGCGTGCAGTGATCTGGTAAAGCCCGCAGCCCGCCTGATCACCAGAGTTGAAATCCGGGTTCAGCGGCAGCCCCTTCTGCTGGCAGGCCTGTAGCCAGGCCCGGGTCAGCGGGTGGATATGGTCGATGTCCGAAACCCCCAGTGGGCCGTCGATGCCATGGGCGTCGTTGCAGAAGCGGTTGTTGTTCTCGGCCTTGCGGAAATAGGGCAGAACGCCCTCATAGCCCCAGCCGGTCGCACCAAGGTTTTCCCACATCGCGTAATCGTCGGGATTGCCCCGGATATAGATCATCGCATTGACCGAAGACCCGCCGCCCAAGACGCTGGCCTGCACCATCGTCGGTGGCTCGGTGCGGTTCTGGCCGTCCGTCGGCTCCCAGGGGAAGCGCTTGAGCAGCGGGCCCTGTGCGGTTTTGTAGTAGGCGCCGGGGATATGGATATAGGGGTTCAGATCGCGTGGGCCTTCCTCCAGCAGGGCAACCTGCGTATCGGTGTCCTCGCTGAGGCGCGAGGCCATGACGCAGCCGGTCGAGCCGCCGCCGACGATGACATAATCCGCCCAGTCCATCCCGTATCTCCTTCCGGCCTGTTGACGCAGTAAGCCGGGCGAGGGAGGAGTTGGCAATTTCGCAAGCATGACGCCAATGACGCAACAGCGCGCGGCGATTGCGTCAAGTTGCGCAAGAATTCGTCGGACTGCGAAATTGCCGTTGCACCGGCTAGCGCGGAAAATGCGAATGTCCCACGAAAGGAAAACCCATGCGCGCCGAGCGCCAGAAAATCGTCCTCCATTCCCTGATCGCCAAGGACGCACCGATGGCGATGGACCTGAAGATCGCCGCTGATCTTGGCTATGACGGCATCGAAATCTCGGCCGCCAAGATGCGCGCGTTCCTTGCCGCCGGCTGGACCGAGGCCGACTTGGCCGGGCGCCTGCGCGATTACGACATTCCCGGCACCGGCTTTTTGATGGATATCGAGCGGCACGGCGATGCCGAGCCATCGCTGTGGCAGGATGCCGCCGAACTTTTCCATCTGGCGCAGATCGCCGGGGCGAAGGCCGTGCAGGCGATCACCGGCCCGGTCTCGGTCGCCACGGTCAGGGCGCATGCGGGGGGCCGGCCGGTGACCGGCTATTCTGGCGTGCTTGGGCTTTCCCGCGACGAGCAGATGCGGATCGCCGCCCGCAATCTGGCACGGTTGGGCGACATGGCGGCCGAGAAAGGGCTGATCCTTTACCTTGAAGCGCTTGGCTGGTGCCCGCTGAACACCATCTCGGACCAGTTGGAACTGATCGACCGGGCAGGGCGGTCCAATGTGAAGATGGTGGTGGATTTCTGGCACTGCTATGTCTCTGGCGACAGCCCCGAGCGGATCGCGCGGATCGACAGGAATGCGATCTATGGCGTGCATGTCTGCGATTCCCTGCGCCACGACGGCGGCATCCCGGATGAGGCGGTGCTGCGCGACGTGCCCACCGGCAGCGGTGTACTGGACCTTCGGGAATGGGTGGATGCGGTGAAGGCGACAGGCTACGTCGGCTGGTGGAGCGGCGAGTTGTTCTGCTGCAGGCAGCATCAGGACGACAGTTTCAAGGTCGCGGCCGGGATGAAGGCGCTTCTGGAACGCCTCGTCCTCTAGGGCTTCCGGTGGCAAATTCGCGGACGCGAGTATCCGCAGCGCGAGCGGATCACACTGATAGCGTTCTTTCCGGCGGGTGGTTTCGGCATTGGCAACTGGAGCGCCAACCTGCCGGCGCTTGGCGGCTGGCGTGGCTTGATGAGGGCGCGCTGCATTGTCCGCGGGTCGGGCGCAAAGATCCATGCACAGGTGGCATGCCCATTATATTACATAATAATGGTTATCTTTTTTGATTTTGTAAAGTGACCTGATCAAGATGGCCACCCGGAGCGTATAGCGCGGGGCGGCGCAGTGGGCAGGTACTCAGGGGTAGAAAGCGTCACCAGCAACGCCAACTCATTTCTCAGGTTCGGCTTGACGGTCATCGCAGTGGGCTTTCGGTGTGGAGCCCCTTCTCTCTACTTTGGACCTTGCCGTTCATGCTTCGAGAGCTGTCGAAATGTGATCGCTGGCCTTGGTCAGAAGAAACAGCGCATGTCTCTGCCGGCCGACAGGCCAGCAGGACAGAGCCGCTCAGGCATCCACACGCTCAAAACGGACCGGGGCATCGCGATGAGTGATCTCGGAAACAAGCCTTCCGCGCGCAAAGGTGCTGGAGCCGGAGGGGCCGCCGGCGACCAGCGTATCGATGTCCTCGGCCCGCATGATATTGAGGTTGGCCGGCGCACCCTTGCGGATTGTGTAATCGCCCAGCCCCATCAACTTCGCGGGAACATCGGTTATCATGGCATAGGCGGTTGCCAGTTCGTCCCCTTTCAGATGTCCCGCAAGCAGGGTCCAGCGCGCCATTTCAAGCATGTCGCCAGAGCCGGTCGGAACGAAGGGATCCTGGATATTGTCCGAAGCGGTCGCAATTGGAACTCCGGCGCGCACCAGTTCGGCAACCCGCGTCAGGCCGCGTGATGACGCCGATCTGCAACTCGATGATTTCCGCCATGATCCGTTCAAACTCGGGGCGAGGAATCGCGCTGAGGACGGAAGTATGGCTAAGAACCGTCCGGCCCTGCATGCCAAAGCGACGAACCCGCTCGAACACCTTGCTGAAATGCAGCCGGTTCGGGTCCAGATGTTCGTCCATATGCAGATCGACCGGCAATCCGCGGCGGGCCGCAGCATCGAAGATAAGGTCAAGGTAGCGGTCGGGATCCTCGGCCACGGCGGGGGTTCCACCCAGCGCATCGGCCGACGCCGCCGCGCGGTCGATATTCGCTGCCAGCCAGTCCAGATCCTGACGGGGATGGGGCGTCATGAAGGCCACGAGTTGCAGCACCACCCGGTCCGACCAGTCCGAACGCAACTGTGCCAGCGCCTCGATTCCGTTGAAGCCGGCGTCCTTGTCGACGTTGACATGACTGCGGATCGCGGTTGTGCCACGTGACAGGCATTTCGCGATCGTCTTCGACGCACGCCTGAAGATATCCTCGGGGGGCGCTTGCCGCGCATATGCAGCAAAAGCATCGCGTGCGCCCTGAAGCGTCCCCGATGGATTGGGTGCAAAACGCAGCACGCCCGTCTTGTCCAGATGCTGGTGTGCATCGACAAAACCCGGCGTGATCAGGCAACCTTCAGCATCGACGCGCAGCATCTGGGGCGTAGGCGCGATATTCTCCGCGATTTCGGCAATACGGCCCTGCTGGTCTATCAGGATATCGGCCCGCAGCAACTTGCCGTCAGGAGAAGTCATGCGGCCACCCTCGATCAATGTCGGACGAAGGGGAGAAGAGATCTGTTCGGTCTTGGTCATATCGGGCCTCGGTCTTGGCGGGGACTAGGCGCGGCCGTTGGCACGATGCGCGCAGGACGGCACTCGGATCAGTAAGGGGAACCGGGGCGTTTCTTACCCCGGCCCGGTTTTTCAGACGTTCGCTTGCATTTTCATTGACCCAAGCTCGTCCGTGGAAGGGCCGCTCTCAGGGTTGCGGTGCAGCGGGTGATGCGCATGGTCGCAATCGCCCCCTGCCCCGTTCAAAAGCAGGTTCAGCGTGACCGAGACAAGGCAGGCGACGACGACGCTGCTGTGCAGGACCGACTGCGACCATTTCGGAAGCTGCTCCAGCAGGCCCGGCGACAGGATCGGGATGAAGGCAATCGCCAAAGTCAGGGCAACGATCAGCATATTATAGCGGTTGTTCGCATAATCGACCTTTGCCAGAGACTGAATCCCGGCTGCGGCCACGATCCCGAACATGGCAATTCCTGCCCCGCCCAAAGCCGGAGCCGGAACTGCTGCAAGGATGGCGCCGAACTTGGGGAAAAAGGCGACGACGCAGAAGATCAGGCCGCACAAAGCTACGACCCAGCGGCTGCGCACCCCACTCAGAATGACAAGGCCCACGTTCTCCATATGTGCAATAAAGGGGAAGCCGGCAAAGACACCCGCCACGGCGCTGGCAAGGCCATTGGCACGAATGCCGTCTGCCACCTGCTCGGGCGCGACCTCTTTGTCGACGATGTCGCCGATCGAGATGAACAGGCCCATCGATTCAACTGTCTGGACCAGCATGACGATCAGGATGGTGACAAAGGGCAGTATCGCAAAGGTGGGCAGGCCGAACTCGAACGGGGTCGGAACGATCAGCCACGGCGCCTCGCGCACGGGGGTCAGGTCGCCCATGCCGAACAGCACGGCGACCAGCGCGCCGACAGCCAGACCGCACAGCACCGCAAGATTGCTGACAAGGGCCGAGCCAAAGCGGTTGCAGGCAAGGATCACGATCAGCACCAGCATGGCGATGGCCAGATAGCCGGGATTACCGAAATTCGCACTTCCATGACCGCCACCGGCCCATTGATAGGCAACCGGCAACAGCTGCACACCGATCGCGGTCACGATGCACCCCGTGACGACCGGCGGAAAGAACCG
This sequence comes from Paracoccus methylovorus, assembly GCF_016919705.1. Lineage (NCBI taxonomy): Bacteria > Pseudomonadati > Pseudomonadota > Alphaproteobacteria > Rhodobacterales > Paracoccaceae > Paracoccus > Paracoccus methylovorus. Next base: position 139,556 of record NZ_CP070372.1, on the reverse strand, counting down.
CCGCAGGCGTCCCGCGATTGGAGCAATCAACATGATGCAGACACCGCCCAGCATCACCGCGCCGCAGACGCCGGCGATTCCCACGCCCGGCATGGTGCCGACGGCGATGATCGCCGAGACGCTGCTGAACGCGACGCCGTTCATGATCGGCAGCCTGACGCCAAAGCGCCAGAAGCCGATAGTTTGCAAAAGCGTGGCGATCCCCGAGCAGAAGAAAGTCGCGCTGATCAGCAGGATGGTTTCGCTCTGGCTGAAGCCCAACGCGCTGGCGATAATCAACGGAACCGCGACCGAGCCGACATATGAGACGGCCAGGTGCTGAAGCGCCAGAGCAAGCATCTGCCTTACCGGCAGGACCTCATCAACCGGATGTATTCCTTTCGCCATTATCCCCTCCCTGGGATTATTGTTTTTCAGCTTTCGGCTGAATATTCGCGCGAAGCCGCCTGTCTCTCCCTCAGGCGGCAGCCACGCATTCGGCCAGACGTGCCTGCAATGCGGCACGGTCCAGATTTCGACCAATGAAGATCATTTTGTTGCACCTGATCTCATCCGCCCAAGGATGGTTGGGGCGGAATTCGATCTCACTATGTACGCCGTGCAGAACGTAGCAGTAGTCGTCATCCTTGACAGAAAAGATTCCCTTCATCCGGAACAGATCGGCGGTGTCCTGCCCCTTGAGTTCCTGCACCCAGCGGGCCATCGCCGTGGCGTCCATATGGCCGGGCAATTCGATCCCGACCGAGGTGACGGATGCGTCATGGGTGTGGCTTGCATCCTTGTCCCAGGGCGCAGGGTGATGATGCGCATGGTCGTGATCAGGAGGGTCCAGCCCGATATCCGCCGCCATCTTGCGATTGCGGTCAAAGGCCGCAAGACCCAGTATCTTGCCCAAGTCGATCTGCGCGAAACTCGACCGCACGATCTCGGCAGTCTCGTTCAACTGCTGCACGCGCGCGGTGACCTCGGCAATCTCATCCTCGGTCGCGATGTCGATCTTGTTGATGACGATACGATCCGCACAGACGATCTGGTCCACGGCCTGATTGTCGAAAGCATCGACCTTTCCGTCGTCCAGATGACGCAGGATGTGCTTGGCATCGACCAGCGCAATGACACCGTCCAGATTGGTTTCCTCGCGGATCGGATCGTCAAGAAAGAAGGTCTGCGCCACGGGATAGGGATCGGCCAGACCGCTCGTCTCGATGATGATATGATCCAGACGGTCGGGACGTTCCAGCAACTGGCGGATCACGCGCAAAAGATCGTCACGAGCCTCGGCAACGCAGCAAACGCAGCCGTTGGTCATTTCGAAGATTTCCTCGGTGCTGCCAACGACCAGATCGCCATCGATTCCGATCTCACCGAATTCGTTCTCGATCACGGCGATCTTCATGCCGTGGTTTTCCTTCAGGATATAGTTCAGCAAGGTGGTCTTGCCCGACCCAAGGAAACCCGTCAGCACGGTGACCGGAATCTTGTCTTTGACTGATTTCTGCATGTTTTCCTCCCAGATTTGTTCAAGGCGTCTTGACCCAACGCCGCACTTGCGCCGCGTCGAGATCGAAAAGGTCCAGCACGCGCCCCAGCGTCTGATCGACCAGATCGTCGATACTTTCGGGCTTGGCGTAAAAGGCAGGGACCGGCGGGGCGACGATCGCGCCCATCTGCGTGACCGTCAGCATGTTCGTCAGGTGGCTTTGCGTCAGCGGCGTTTCGCGCGCCAAAAGAACCAGTTTGCGGCGTTCCTTCAGCGTCACCTCGGCGGCGCGACTGGCAAGGCCAGAGGTGACGCCTTGCGCGATCTCGGCCAGGGTTTTCATCGAACATGGCGCGATGATCATCCCCATGGTCTTGAATGAACCGCTTGAGATGCTGGCGGCGACATCGTCGGGTCGGTAAAGAAAATCCGCGCGGGCCTCGACATCCGACAGCTTGAACGAAGTTTCGTGTACCATGGTCAGAAGCGCGGCGCGGGTTACGGTGACATGGGTTTCGATCCCAAGCTCGCGCAGCATCTCCAGCAGGCGCAGGCCGTAGAGGAAGCCCGAGGCGCCACTGATCCCCACAGCCATCCGTGGCGGAGATTCCTGGCGGGGGACATGATGGGCGTTCACGATCTTGCCCCCGCCAACTGACGCAGGATTGTCTGCGCCTTGGCCTGCGCTTGGGCGCTTAACGTCGCGCGGATGCCGTGGAAATCCGGGCCGCGTGTCGCGTCCAGCGCCAGCCGCGAGGTCGTGCCGTCTGCGGTGGATGACGGGTCGAGTGGACTACCCGGCAGGCCGTCGATGGTGAACATATCGCGATGCGGCTGAAAATGCGTGGCAAGGGCCCACAGGACCTGACTGTCTTGGGTGACGTCGACATCGTCATCGACCGCGATCACGGTTTTCAGATAGGGGTCCCAGCCCAGCAGGCCCAGCATGACCTGACGCGCCTCGCCAGGGCGGGACTGTTTCAGACGGACATAACAATGGAAGTGCGTGCCCGAGGTCGGGTAATGCAACCCGGTGACCGAGGGGAAACGGGCCTTCAGCTTCTCGTACATTTCGGCTTCACGTGGCAGGCGCGCAAGGTTGAGATGCTCGTCCGTCGCACCGCCGACCACATCGACGAGCCAAGGCGCACGTTTGCGCAGGATCGCGGTGACGTTGAACAGGGTGTTGGTGGAACGATCCGAGGAATAGCCCGAAAATTCGCCAAAGGGCCCTTCCGCCACATGCGCCTCGGGGTCGAGATGACCCTCCAGCACGATCTCGGCGGCAGCCGGCACGCCTATTCCGTGACAGGGTGTTGCAATCATCTGCAGGGGCGCGCCCATCAGCGCACCTGCCACCGCGCGTTCATCGACGCCATAGGCAACGCGGGCCGATGCCGCCAGCATGAACAGCGGATGAGAGCCGATGACCATGGCGACCGGCAGCGGTTTGCCCCGCTCTTGCGCCGCCTGATACATACGCCAAAGGTGGCCGCGGGAATGCAGGCTGGTGGCCAGCGCATTCTGCGCATGGCGCATCGAGCGGTGATAGCTCAGGTTGGCAATTCCGGTTTCAGGGTCCGAGGCGACGATGATCGCGTTGGTGACATAGGGGCCTCGGTCGCTGTCGAAATGGCGCAGCATCGGCAGGTTGGCCAGATCGACCGCATCGCCCTCGGTCACCACCTCGGTCACCGGGCCGTCCTCGACAAGAACCGGCGTGATCGGGGTATTCGCACGGCGCTGATATTCGGCATGAAGGTTTGCGTGATCCGTGCCAAGGATGCGGGCAATTCGGTCGCGCGAGGCGAATACATTGGTTGCCACAGGAACGTCGCTGCCGGGAACCTGATCGAAGCAAAGCATCGGCGCACGACCATCACGCGACAGGGCCTCGACAATCGCGGTGATCTCTTGCCCATCGGCCAAGGGCGTTGAAACGCTTAGGACGTCATCAGGAAATCGGTCGCGATAATCGGCTGCAAAGGTCTGGAAATCCTGGGAATCGCGCATCTCGCCCTCATATTGGTTGGTGACTTGGGGTGCGGGAAATCGGCCCCGCACCCCCGCCGTCTCAGACGTAGGTCGCCGTGAGACGCTTCTCGGCCTCGGCCAAATCCTTGGGAGGTTTGGTAGGTTCGATGCCGACAAGACGGGCAATATTGTTGCCGAGATAGTCTTCCAGAATGTCCTCGCTGAGGTTCATCCCCTGCGGTTCGGGCGAACACAGAACCTCAAGCTCGCGCAGCCACATGCCGGGGTTGTTCGGCGGCGAGTCGGTGCCGAAGACGATCTTGTGGGGCGGCAGTTGCTTGGCGAACTCCACGATCCGCGACTGAAAGCACCAACCAGATTCGCAATAGACGTTGGGCGTGTCCATCGCCATCCAGAAGGCCTCAAAGGAATAGTTGCCGCCGGTCTGGATGCCGAAATGGCCGATGATGAAGTTGACCATCGGGAATTCGCGAATGATCGGATAGAACTGCGTCGGGATGGAATAGGGCCCGTCGCCCGTATGGATCAGCACCACCACGCCCAGTTCGGCGCATTTGCGCATCGCGGGGCGCAACCACTCCAGCGCGCGGTCGGGGCGATAGCCATGCATGTTGGAATGCAGCTTCAGCATCTTGAAGCCATATTCCTTGACATGGAACTCCAGTTCGGCGGCGCCTTCTTCCGGCCCCCAGCGCGGGTTGAAGTTGAAGTTGCCGATGAACCGGTCCGGGTATTTCTGGCACAGCTCGGCCACATAGGCCATGTAGTCGCGGATGCCCTCACGACCGCGCCGGTTCCCGTCGCGATAACCGGTATTTCCGGGCGGGGGCTGGATAAAGCCCATGTCGATCCGGCGCGGCTTGCCGTTGATCATGTAAGGGCCGTCCATCAGCTTCAGCATCCGCTCGCCGGTGAAGGGCTCGCCGGTGTGGCGCCAGGCTTCGTCGACCAGATTGGTCGGATGCAGGTGAGTGTCGATGATCATTTTCTTCTCCGCGGTACTTAGACGAGCGTGGCCAGATAGTGCTGGTTCTTGATGCCATGGCGCTCTAGCTCCGCGACTGCATCTTCGTAGGTGGCTGGCTGAGGGGTGGGTTCGATACCGATCATCCGGGCCAGATTGTTGCCGAGGTAATCCTCGAGTGTGGTTTCATCGAGGTTCATGCCCTGCGGAGGTTCGTGGCACAGAACCTCAAGCAGGTTCAGCCACATGCCCGGCTCGTTCGGGGGCGTGTCGGATCCGTAAAGGATCTTGTGCGTCGGCAGTTCCTTGGCGAATTCGACGATCCGCGACTGCAGGCACCAACTGCTTTCGCAATAGACATTGGGGAATTCCATCGCCCACTGGAATGGTTCAAAGCAATAGACGCCGCCGGTCTGGACACCGAAATGGGCCATGATGAAATTGACCTGCGGATATTCCTTAATCATCGGAATCCACTCGGTCGGGATGCTGTAGGGTCCGTCGCCGGTGTGGACCTTCACCAGAACCCCAAGCTCGGCGCATTTATCCAATGCAGGACGTATCCAGTCCTTGGCACGGTCGGGGCGGTAAGCGTGCATGTTCGCCTGGAACTGCACCATCTTGAAGCCGTGTTCCTTGACGTAGCGTTCGATTGCCTCGACGCCGTTCTGGACTCCGCAGCGCGGGTTATAGACGAAACAGCCGATGAAACGGTCGGGATATTTCTGAACCATTTTCAGCGTATAGGCCATATAGGCGTCGATGGACTGGCGGCCATCCAGATCGCCGTCAGTCCAAGTGTAGATGGTGTTGCCCTGTGGCGGCTGGATAAAGGCCTTGTCGATCCGGCGCGGTTTGCCATTGATCGTGTAAGGACCGTCCATCATCTGGATAAGCCGTTCGCCGGTGAACGGGTCGCCATCATGCTGCCACGCAAGATCGACCAGATCGGTCGGATAGCAGCTTGTGTCTATGATCATGCCAGGTCTCCTTTTAGCGCGACCCCTGCCGGGCCGACTGTTCGGAAAACCGCTGTGTCTTCCCTCTTGGACAGGCCGTGGCCTGCCTAGCGCCGCCCGGCGGCCCTCGGTCATCTTGCGACCGACTTTCATTGACAGCAGTGATTCCCCTCGGATTCCACCTTCACATGAGAGAGTTGAGACGTATAATATCCGTTTAAGGGGATGGTGATAGGTTTTCGATATGAACAAACTGGACATCCGTCAGTTCAATCTCAGGACGCTGCGCTATTTCCTGGTTCTTTCAGAAGAGCTACATTTCAGCCGGGCGGCAAAAAGGCTGAACATGTCGCAGCCGCCTCTAAGCCAGCAGATCCGTCAGTTGGAGGAGAGCCTTGGCTTTGCACTGTTTTCGCGCGGCCGGCACAATGTTGAATTGACGCCCGCTGGCCATGTCTTTCGCGAGCAAGTTCCTGCCATTTTCGGCCAGTTGGAAAAAGCCGTGACCATCGCCCGCCAGACCGCGCAGGGCGAAGTCGGAAGGCTAGAGATCGGCGTCATAAGTTCATCTCTAGTCGGCGTGGTCCCCATCGCACTTGAAAAATTCCGCGAACGGTACCCGGATACGCAATGGACGCTTCATGAACTTCCGCCGAACCTGCAGATTCAGGGACTTCTTGAAAAACAGATCGACGTCTGCCTGTTCCGCATGCCGCCTCAACAAGAGGGGCTGCACCAGGAAAAGATCATGGAAGAGGACCTTATGATTGCGCTGCCCCGCGCACATCCTCTCGCAGACCGGCCCTCACTGGCCCTGACCGATCTTCGCGAGCAGCCTTTCGTCATGTTCGGCCTGCAAAAATCCCGATTTGCAGATTATCTTTATGCCTGTTGCGTGCAGGCCGGCTTTATTCCCCAGATCCGTCAACAGGTGGTCGAGGTGCAAACGCTTCTTAGCCTAGTAGGTGCGAACATGGGCGTGGCACTTCTGCCTACAAGCATGCGCCATATCGCGCAGCGCAACGTGATCTTCAAAAGCATTAGCGGCGCGCGCCCCAAAATCCCGCTCCATGCAATCTACCGCGAAAATGACCCTTCTCCGACGCTTGGGAATTTCTTGAACATCCTGAAAGATCTGGTGCAGGAAGACGCCCAAACAACTCACGTTCAAAGCTCATCACTGTCATGACTGCCCCCTCTTGGCTCTGATGATGTAACCGCCCCCCGGCGGCATCTGTGTGCCAAGGTGGGTCTGCAACGCTCCACAAAGGGGAGCGGTCATGTCGGAGATTATCACTGTCGGTCTCGATCTGGCGAAGAATGTGTTTCAGGTCCATGGTGCCGATGGCGCAGGCCGCACGGTTCTGCGCAAGAAGCTGCGGCGAGCGCAGGTGCTGGAGTTTTTCAGCGTAATTGCGCTATGCACCGTTGCGATGGCAGCCTGTGGCGGCTCGCATTTCTGGGGGCGGGAGATCGCCCGGCTGGGACTGGTGCCGCGCCAGCATTCGACCGGCGGCAAGCAGCGCCTCGGGGCGACGACCAGAATGGGAGAACGGTCCCTCCGGCGACTGCTGATCCTCGGCGCCAACAGCGTCATCATCAAACGGCATGTCCACGCTTCCGCCCGCCCCCGGACATGGCTGGGTGGGATGCTGTCACGCAAGCCGCCAATGCTGGTGCGCGTGGCGCTGGCCAACAAAGTGGCGCGCATCGTTTGGGCGCTGATGGTGAAAGGCGGAGAATACCGGGCTCCAGCCGCGTCAGCATAAGCCGACCGTTGGCTGCGAGGACGTCAGAGCGGAAGAGGGCAAAGAGCAGTATGGCGCAACGGTCGTGAGACGTAAGCGGTCTCTGCCTCCCACCTTCTCCTCGGCATTCTGATCGGTTCATTGGATCGTGATGATTGTTGGGATGGAGTTTTTCCATGGAGTCTGCATTGGAGCTTCTCCCGGCTGGCGGTCGGGGCCGTCGGAACCGGAAGTGGCCGGATGAGGTGAAGGCGCGGATCGTGGCGGAGACGCTGGTGCCGGGTGTGACCGTGAACGCCGTGGCGTGTCGGCACGGGGTGCCTGCGAACCATGTATCCTCGTGGCGAACGCTGGCGGGAAAGGGCGGCTGGTGCTGCCTGCGCCGGAGGATCCGGTGGAGTTCGCGGCACTGATGCTCGGCCCCGCTGAGGATGCGCCGCGCGCCGATGTCGGTGGCGTGGCCCGGCCGGAAATTGTGGCAAGCGCGGTGGTGATCCGTTCTGGAAGCCGCGGGCCTCGGCGGAGCGGCTCGCGTTGGTCGTGCGCGCCTTGGCGGCAAGCCGGTGATCTTCCCGTCGAACCGGGTGTGGATCATGGTGGCGACGAAACCCGTCGACTTTCGCAAGGGTCATGATGGCCTGGCTGCGCTGGTACCGTCTGTGCTACGCAAGGATCCGTTCACCGGTACGGTTTTTGTGTTCCGCGCGCGCCGGGCTGACAGGCTGAAACTGCTTTACTGGGACGGCACGGGTCTGGTGATGGCCTACAAGCGGCTGGAGGATGCAACCTTCACCTGGCCCGCCATCAAGGACGGGGTGATGGCGCTGAACCATGCCCAGTTAGAGGCGCTGTTGCCGGGCTCGCAAGGTCAAGGCTCTGGAAACCCGCCCGCCAGCGGCTGGTCGCGCGGCCCCTCCAACGTCAGGACCCGGCGTGCGCCCGCGGGGGCTGCCTGATCCGCCGGCAGTGTATAGCCCCACAGTGACCGCGAGCGCTCCATCTGGTCACCCAGCAAGATCTGCCAGTAATGCCCCGAAAACGGCCGGTTATAGATCGGATCACCTGGCACGGTTTTCAGCCGGGGCAAGTCGCCATCCTGCTCTACATGGCAATCAGGGAAAGCACCCTGTCCTCCAGATCGGCCAGAGCGACCCTCTCGACATGGCAGTCGAACAGCACCGCCAGCCCGATCGCCGCGGCGCCCAAAGCAGCAAGGATTGCCGCCCCCCCGACCACAAGCAGCCGCCAGCGCAAGGACAGTGGCCGCATCCGTGACCTCATTCGGTCGCGTCCAGTCCATAGCCAAATCCGCGCCGCGTCGTAATTATTCCCGACCCGAGCTTGCGGCGAATGCGGGTAATCACGGCCTCCAGCGCATTCGCCTCGCGCGCGTCATTGTCACCATAAAGATGTTCCAGAAGTTCGGTCGGCGGCACCACCCGGTCACGATGCAAAGCCAGATAGGCGATCAACCGGAATTCCAAGGGTGTCAGCGCCACCGGAATGCCGTCCACATCAACCGTCATCCGATTCAGATCGACACTGAGCCTGCCGATCCGCTGCCGCGCGCTGCCGCGACCACCCGCCCGGCGGACAAGCGCGCGCACGCGGGCCACCAGTTCCTCCATGCGAAAGGGCTTGGGCAGATAATCGTCGGCGCCAGCATCGATGCCCTCGACGCGTTCAGTCCAGGCGCCACGCGCGGTCATGATCAGCACCGGACAATCGCAGCCCTCGCGTCGCCAGCGCTTCAATACGCTGAGCCCGTCCATCCGTGGCAGCCCCAGATCCAGAACGATCAGGTCATAGGCCTCGGTGCCGCCGCGAAACCATGCGTCCTCGCCATTATCGGAATGTTCGATACGAAACCCGGCTGCCGAGAGCGCGCATTCCAGATCTTTGGCAATACGGCTGTCATCCTCTACCACAAGCACGCGCATCAATCGTCGTCTTCCTCATATTCGAGGATCTCACCGGTTGCAGCGTCAAGGTCGATCTCGATCAGCCGCCCGTCCGGTGTTACCAGTTCGACTTCATATTCCCAGACGCCGTCCTCGAACTCCAGTTCGATTTCGATGATCTGGCCGGGGTGATCGCGCGAGACAATGGCAAGGATTTCCTCCAACGGTAGAAATTCGCCGCGACCGACGGCATCGCGGGCCACTTCGTAATCGGGCATGGATCTATCGGCCGGGGATCTATCGGCAGGTTGCCCGCCGCCCGCCAGCGGCAGCAGGGCAAACAGGACCGCAAGGGAAAAAATGGCAGGGTCAATCGGCTCATGAGCGGTTTTTAGCCGCTCTGTCCTGATATTTCCCTGACAGGCCGGATCAGCGGGGCGTCAGCCCATTGGCGTTATCGGTTCGGGATCGGCCGCAATGCGACCGGATCGACATGGAGAATGGAAAGGACGCAAAGATGGTACGCAGGATCGGAACGGACGGGCACAACAGGCTGGACGGCACCAGTTTCGCGGATTTTCTGTTTGGGCGGGGCGGCAACGATCTGTTGCGGGGCTTTGGCGGCAATGACGAATTGTCAGGCGGCGACGGGCGCGACACGCTGTTGGGCGGCGCGGGCAATGACGAGCTGGAGGGCGGTCGCGGCAACGATATCCTGCGCGGCGGGGCGGGCCGCGACGAGCTTGAGGGCGGCAGCGGAAACGACATCCTCGAGGGCGGCACCGGCAATGATGAACTGGACGGCGATTCCGGGAACGACACGCTGCGGGGCGGCGACGGTCACGACGAATTGGACGTTGGCAGCGGTCGCGACCGTCTGTTTGGCGGCGCGGGCAACGACACGCTGGAGGGCGGTCGGGGCAATGATACTCTGATCGGCGGCAAAGGCGCCGATGTGTTTGAGTTCGAGTTCGGAGACGGCCGCGATGTGATCACCGATTTCCGAAACGGTGTGGATCATCTCCATTTTGATGACATGAGCCGAAATCAGGTCCGGTCTGTGATAGAGAATGCCGTCCAGCAAGGCGACGATCTGGCGCTGATACTGAATGGCAACACGACCGTCATTCTCGAAGATTTCCAGAGATCGCAACTGGGTATGGGCGATTTCATCTTCTGAAGAACGATGAATATCTGGCTAGCGACCGCGCGTGGCGTGGTCGCTGGCGAAATAACGCGGCAGGCTGGTCAATCACGCAAGAAAAGGTAAATCAATGGGTCCCGACCCTAGCCGAAAAGTGTCCCTGCGACTGGACACATTCACCGGCCTCTTGCCACAGTCTATCGTTCCTTGGTCAAGAGGCGCTGTGCCCGCTGGTCAAACCCGTGCTTGACAGACTCGAACAAAGCGGCCGGAAAGTCGGTCGGCATCTGCGTCAAGGTTCTGGCGAAGGCCTCTTCTGACCCGGCTTCGATGTCCTGGAAAATCTGCTCGACCTGTTCGCGCGAGAAGCCTGCGGCCAGACCTGTCTCAACAAAATGCCTGCCTTGGATTTCCGAGACCCTGTAATGCCGACCCTTTCCCACCCGCATCGCCAGCTTCATGTCCTTGATCTGAAACTGTCCCGCATCCAGAGAGGGCTGCGCCGTCAGCACGTCGTAAAGCGGTGTCAGGGTAAAACGTCCGCCCGGCATCAGTGCAATGCTGAAGTTTTTCGCATGGCCATCCGTCGCGCCGATCAACCAGAACAACACATTGGCTTTTAAGAAATTGGCGCGGTCGGAAAGCGGCTCGTCGCTTGCTTGCAAAAGCTCGCAGATCTCGACGATGCCGGGACCGCCTTCGTTCTGGTACTTGCGGGTTGGTGGAACCGAGAGCGCCTGGCAGCAATCTTCCTGCGGCAGCCGTATAAACCTTCCATCCCTCGCGTGCAGACGGTCGAAGCGCTGGATGACCAGCGCCTTGGTATCCGCGAATGTCGCGATCTCGGTGTGGGCAACCGACAGTCCGAACGCTTCCAGCAGCCGCAAGCAGAAATGCTCGTTCTCGATGCTGTCGGTCAGGTCCATGCCGTTGGGCAGGGCGCCAATCGCAGGCTTGAGGATATGCGTTGTCGGGGTCGTGCCGGTGGGTTCGATCCACTGGCCGTTGTGGAGCAGCAGAGCGGTCTTTTCCTGCGCTCCTGCAACGGAAATCCGGAAATCGCGGTCGCGTCGGATACCAAGCGGTGTGCCCCTGAGATCCTTGAGCATGGCGGCGATTTCATTGTCGCCAAGGGGCTCGCCCGCCAGCGTGTCGGTGGTGTCGGGCACCTCGCCCTCGGGCAGGAATTGCAGGGCGCCTACGCAGTCCCGCCCGATCCGGGCAAGCAGGCTATAGGCGTCCAGCCCGTCCGCGCCGACACGTTCGGCTACGCGTCTGCGAATATCGTCGCTGTCGGGCAGCAGGTTGTCGAATACCGCGATGACCGGCGGGCCGATATAACGCTCGGGACGCAGCGGCAGGGATCGCGAGACAGGCAGCCTGTTCTGCCACGCCAACCATTCCGGGGCATAGGTAAAGGCAAATGCGCCGTCGGGTTCGCGGAAGAACTGCCCCACCTTTCGGCGGTTCATGAATACATCAAGCGGCGCATAGGTGCGTTTGCGCCCCATCAGAAAATATCTTCCAGATCGCTGGGCTTCATCTTGCTGCGCGGGACAATGTGAATTTCAAGATCAAGCGCCGCGAGCAGGTCGAAGATCGTGTCCAGCTTTGCCCCGCTGGCGCTGGTCTCGATATTCGAGATCGTGCGCTGCCAGACGCCTGCGCGACGGGCAAGGTCGGTCTGCGTCAGCTTTCTGGCCTTGCGCGCATTGCGAAGGACATTGCCGATATCTTTTGTAGTGCGGGCGATCTGATCCATCATTGCGATCCTTTCCGCACGAATATGATTGTTGGATCATTTTTTGTCAATATGTCGCCAAGATCATAAAGATAACAAATGATCTTCAGATAATAAAATGACCTTATGATCTTTAGATCATGCCCTCATAGGTCCCTGCCCGGCAAAGGCCGGCCGATGACCGGCCGGCCTCGTTATCTTAATGCGCGTAATCGGGGGACGTCAGCCAGCGATATAGACGACGTGGGTTTCGGTGAACTCATAAAGCCCATGCTTGCCGTCTGCGCCCCCGATGCCGGACTTGCGGCGGCCGGCGTGGAAGCCCTGCATCGCCTCGAAATTCTCGCGGTTGATGTAGGTTTCGCCGAACTTCAGCTCGCGCGCGGCCTGCATCGCCGCATTGAGGTCGCGCGTATAGATCGAAGAGGTCAGGCCATATTCGCTGTCATTCGCCAAAGCGATGGCCTCATCCAGACCGTCCACCACCTGAATCGGCAGAACCGGCCCAAAGGTTTCGCGCTGCATGATATCCATCTTTTCCGTGGCACCCGTGATCAGTGTGGGCTCATAATGGAACCCCTGCCCCAGATCGGCGGCCTTGCCGCCGATGATCACCTGCGCGCCCTGCTCGCGGGCAAGGTCCACGGCGCGGGCCACTTTTTCCAGCCCGGCCTGACTGACCAAAGGCCCCATGTGCAGATCCTCCAGAACCGACGGATCGCCATAGCGCGTGGCTTCGAACAGCGCCTTCATCTTTTCCACGAATGCGTTGTGGACCGGGCGCTCGACATAGACGCGCTCGGCGCAGTTGCAGACCTGTCCGGTATTGATGACGCGCGAATCGTAGATCGCCTGCGCTGCCAGATCCAGATCGGCATCCTTCAGCACGATGGCCGGGGCCTTGCCGCCCAGTTCCAGATTGACCCGCGTCAGGTTTTTGGCGGCCAGTTGCATGATATGTGAACCGGTCGCGACACTGCCGGTGAATGTGATCAGGTCCACGCCGGGGTGTGAGGCCAGCGCCTCGCCCGAGACGTGACCGCGGCCGCCGATCAGGTTGAATACGCCGGCGGGCAGATCGGTTTCCGCCAGAAGCTCGGCAAAGAGATAGGCGTTCAGCGGGGTTTCCTCGCTGGGCTTGATGACGATGGTGTTGCCGGTCACCAGCGCCGGGGCCATCTTGCGCGCGATCAGGAAAAACGGAAAGTTCCACGGCAGGATGCCCGCCACCACGCCGACCGGCTTGCGCAGCAACAGCATGGTTTCGTTCGGGCGGTCGCTCGTCAGCACCTCGCCTTCGATGCGGCGGGCCCATTCGGCCATGTAGTCGATGTAATCGGCGGTAAAATCGACCTCAACCTGCGCCAACCCGCGGATCTTGCCCTGTTCCTTGACGATCAGATCCGCCAGTTCCAGCCGGTGCTCGCGCAGCTTGGCCGAGATCTTGCGCAGATAGCCCGCGCGTTCGATGGCCGGCAGCTTTTCCCACGCCCCTTGCGCATGACGAGCGGCCTTGACGGCGACATCGACCTGATCGGCATCGGTTTCGGGAATACGACCCAGAAGCGTGCCGGTGGCGGGGTTCAGGACGTCGATCATCTCGGCCCCGTTATCGGTAAAGCGGCCGTCGATATAGTTGCGCCAGTCGCGCGGCTGATCAGAAAATGCTTGGGCGGGGGTGCGATGGGTCATGCTGGTTCCTCCATTCAGATGTTCGATTTGGATCGGGGTCCGGGGCGGCGGCCGGGCTGTTTCAGGCGGCCGCGGACTTCGGTCGAAGGCCCTGCGCCTTGGTCGCGCCATAACGGGGCCGTAGCCGGCTGATATCGAACACCTTCGCATCAACCCGGGTACGATCGCCGGTAATCAGGTCGGCCATCAGTTGTCCCGCCCCCGGCCCGATACCGAAACCATGCCCCGAAAAGCCCGAGGCGACATGCAGCCCGGGAACCGTATGAACCGGACTGATGACCGGGATCGCATCGGGCGTCGCATCCATCACCCCCGACCATTCGTGCCGGACCCGCGCGTCGGCAAAGCCCGGGAACGCCCGCGCCAGATTGCGCAGCGCCTTGCGGGTAAAGCCGGGGACCGCAGGGGGGTCCATCGTCCGACAGACCTCGAACGGGGTCTGCTCATCGGCGCGCCATTTTCGCTTTGTCATCATTTCCTGAAAGAACGTGCCGTTGAACCGCAGGCTGAGTTCGCGCCATGTCGTCAGGAAGGTGGGGAAGAAGTCGGTCAGCAGCCGGAAATGATCGGGGGTCAGCGGCGCAAGGCTCTTGTTCCTGACCGCGACGGTAAACCCGCCGTCCAGCCGCTTGCGATAGGCAAAGTCACCCGCGCCGACGGGCATGTCGGTCAGCCCCTGAACCCCATCCACGCAGGCCACGGGGCCGATCACTTTCAACTGTGGAAAGTCCAGCCCCATGTTGCCCAGAAGCAGACGCGACCAGATCCCGCCCGCGATGACTACCGATTGGCAACGGATCTCGCCGCGCTCGGTCACCACGGCATTGATCCGCCCTGCCGCCGTCTCGATCGTGCGCACGGCGCAGTTGGTCAGGATATGAGCGCCTTTTTCGCGGGCGGCCTCTGCCATGGCCGGGACCGCGATCCACGGCTCTGCCCGGCCGTCCGAGGCGGTATGCAGGACACCAAGGATGCCGCCGTTATTGCCCGGCAGCTTCTGTGCGATTTCGGCCTGCGACAGCATCCGTGCGTCCAGATCGTGACGGCGGCCGATCTCTTCCCAGGTCAGCCAGCCTTTCAGGTCACGCCGGTTATAGGACAGATAGCTGATGCCGGTGCGCCGCCAGCCTGTCTCGCGGCCGATGCGGGCGTTCATCTGCGACCACATCTCGACCGAATGCATGCACAAGGGCAGTTCGCGTTCATCCCGGCCCATCTGCCGCGTCCAGCCCCAGTTGCGGCTGGATTGTTCGCCCGCGATCACGCCTTTTTCGCAAAGCGCGACCGAGACCCCGCGCTCGGCCAGTTCCAGCGCGGTCGTCACGCCGATGATGCCGCCGCCGACGATTACCACATCGACGGCCGCAGGAAGGGTATCGTCACCGACGAAGGGGGCGACGGGAATGGAAAGCGTGGTCATAGCTGAGGCTCGCATACTCAAAGGGGGCTGGCGTCATTGCCAGTCATCCCCGGTTTCCAGAACGAAGTGATCGTCCGAAATCTCAAGATAACGCCGTTCGGGATGCTTATAGTCAGCCGACCGGACCGGGCTGTGCAATTCAGTGACAGCCACGGTGCTGCGCTGATGCCGGCGCGCGGGATCGGGGACGGGCACAGCCCCCAAAAGGCGGCGGGTATAGGGATGGCGCGGATTGTCGAAGATGGCGGCGCGCGGGCCGATCTCGACGATCTCGCCCAGATACATCACCGCAATCCGGTGGCTGATACGCTCGACCACCGCCATGTCATGGCTGATGAAGACGAACCCCAGCCCCATCTCTTGCTGCAAATCCATCATCAGGTTGACGACCTGCGTCTTCATGGTGACGTCCAGCGCCGAGACCGCCTCGTCCGCCACGATGACCTTGGGTTTCATCACCAGCGCCCGTGCGACGCAGATCCGCTGGCGCTGCCCACCCGAGAACTCATGCGGATAACGCCCGGCCATATCCGGCTTCAGCCCGACGCGGCCCAGCAGCGAGGCAGCTATCTGTCGCTCTTCCGCCGCGCTGACCTTGCCGTGAATGCGCAAGGGTTCGGTGATCGCTTCGCCCACGCGCAGCCGGGGATTGAGGCTGGCATAGGGGTCCTGAAAGATCATCTGGATGTCATGCGCACGTTCCGCGGCGGGGATCGCCTGAAGATCGCGTCCGGCCAGCGTGATCTGCCCCGAATCCTTGGGATGCAGGCCGGTGATCAGTTTTCCCGTCGTCGATTTCCCGCAACCGGATTCGCCGACGATGGACAGCGTCTCGCCCCGACGCAGGGTGAAGTTCACCCCCTCGACCGCATGGACGCGCGCAACCGTCCGTTTGAAAAGCTTGCTCTGGATGGCAAAGCGTTTGGAAAGATCGCGGACCTCTAGCAGATAGGGCGGTTCGGGATGCAGCGTATCGGGCCGGGCAACGGGTTCCGTCACCTTGCCACTGGCAATGTCGAAGATCGGATAGGGCGTAGGGGCCCCCTTGCCGGCCATTGAGCCCAGCCGGGGCACGGCGGACAAAAGTGCCCGGGTATAGGTTCTGGATGGATTTCGGAAAATCTGTTCCGTTGTGCCCGCCTCGATCACGTCGCCATGATACATTACCAGCGTGCGGTCGGATACCTCGGCCACCACGCCCATGTCATGGGTGATGAAGATCACCCCCATGCCGCTTTCCGCCTGAAGTTCCTTGATCAGGCTCAGGACCTGGGCCTGAATGGTCACGTCCAGCGCCGTCGTGGGCTCGTCCGCGATCAGCAGGTCCGGCTGGCAGGCCAGCGCCGCCGCGATCATCACCCGCTGCCGCATCCCACCCGAGAACTGATGAGGATAAGCGTCATAGCGGCTTTTGGCCGAGGGAATCCGCACCCGGTCCATCATCGCCAGCGCCTCGGCCCGCGCCTCGGAAGGGCTGACACGGCGGTGCATCAGGATCGCCTCGGCGATCTGCGCGCCGATGGTCATCACCGGGTTCAGGGATGTCATCGGCTCCTGAAAGATCATCGAGATCCGGTCGCCCCGGATCCGCTCCATCTGCCGTTCGCCCAGTTGCAAAAGATCGGTGCCCCGGAACATCGCCTGCCCCGAGATCCGCGTGCCCTCGCGCGGCAAAAGCTGCATGAGCGCCATCGAGGTAACGCTTTTGCCCGAGCCGGATTCGCCGACGATGGCCAGCGTCTCGCCGCCGTGGACGCTGAAGCCGACATTGCGGACCACATCGTTCCAGTCCGCGCCGCGGCGGAACCCGACGGTCAGGTCCGAGACCTGCAACAGGGGGTGTTCGGCGGATTGCATCGCAGTCATGTCCGTCTGATCCTGGTTCATACGCCCGAACTCCGCCTTGGATCGAAGAGCTGTCGCAGATGGTCGCAGAATGCGTTCAGCACCAGCACCAAAACGATCAGCGACAGGCAAGGGGCCAGCAGCAGCCACGGCTCTTGCGCAAAGGTGGCGCGCGCGGCGCCGATCATCATCCCCAGCGATGGCTGAGGCGGCAGCACGCCCAGACCCAGGAACGACAGGCCGGATTCAAGGATGACCGACATCACCACGACAAAGCTGAACTGCACGAACAGCGGGCCGGCGATATTTGGCAGGATGGTGCGAAAGACGATCCGCCATGCCGGCGCACCCATCAGCTTGACCGCATCGACATAGTCCTGGCCCCGGACGGTCATCACGCTGGCATGGGCCACGCGGGTAAAACTGGGCACAAAGACCAGCGCCAGCACCGGCACCAGCGTCGCAGGCCCGGCACCGTAAAGCGTCGCGGCCAGCATCGCCAGCAGCAGGGGCGGAAAGCACAAGATCACGTCCATGATGCGCAGGGACAATGCCTCGGAAAAACCGCGCACATAGCCCGCGACGACGCCGATCGTGACCCCTATCACGGCTGCGATCACCGCCGCCCCGCCCGAGATCACGATGGCCGAGCGCATCGCGTGGATCAGCCGCGACAGCAGGTCGCGCCCGTATTCATCCTGACCCAACGGATGCGCCACCGAAGGTCCGGCAAACCGCGCGGCCACGTCGATGGCCAGCGGATCGGCCAGAGGCAGCAAGGGTCCGATGAAAGCGATGGCGAGGATCAATGCCATAAGAATGCCCGAGGGGCTTTGGAAGGCCTGTTTCATTTGCGCACCCTCGGATCTGTGATGCCGTAGATGACGTCCACCAGCAGGTTCAGCCCGATGTAGAAGGCCGAGACGACGACGATCACTCCGGTGACGACGGGATAGTCCCGGGCGTTGACGCCCGCGACCAGCATCCCTGACAGGCCCGGCCAGTTAAAGACGGTCTCGACCAGCACCGTGCCGGCCAGCAGTCCGCCCAATTGCAGCGCGAAAACGGTTATGACCGGCATCAGCGCGTTGCGCAGCGCATGACGGATCACCACCCTGCGCGCAGGCACGCCCTTGGCGCGCGCGGTGCGAATGAAATCCAGCGGCAATACATCCAGCATCGAGGCGCGCGTGATGCGAAAGACGATCGCCGAAAGCCCGATCGCGATGGTCGCGGCAGGCAGGATCAGCAGCAGCAGATGCTTGCCCGGATCACGCGAGATCGGTGCGAACCCTCCGGCCGGAAGCCAGCCCAGAATCTGTGCGAACACCACCACCACCAGCGTGCCCAGAACGAAGACCGGCACCGATTGCGCCGTCCCCGCCGCCATCGAAGCGATCCGCGAAAACTGGCTTTTGGGCCGCAATGCCGACAGCACCCCGGCCGGAATACCGATCAGCAGGCTGAGAATGCCGGCCGCCGCGATCAGCTCCAGCGTGCGTGGCAGACGCCGCATCACTTCTTTGCCGACCGAACTGCCGTCAACCATCGAAACGCCCAGATCACCACGCAGCATCCCGGCCATATTATGGCGGTATTGTTCGAACAGCGGACGGTTCAGCCCCAGCTGTTCACGCAGCATCTCGACCATCAGCGGATCGGGCGAGCCGCCGTCCTGCGACAGCAAAAGCTCGGCCGGGTCGCCGGGGACGAAATGGATGGACAGGAAGACCAGTGAGATCACCACCCAAAGCATGACGAGGCTTTGGGCCACGCGTCGAAGGAACCACCCCATCAGGCCGCCTTTCGTTTGGATCAGTCAGTAAGGGCCGGGCACAATCCTGCGCCCGGCAGGAAGGCTCAGGCCAGTTTCAGCTTGTCAAACAGCACCGAGGAGAACGGAGAAAGCTGGTCGGGCAGCATGGCCAGATCCTGAACGCCCGCCTTTGCGGCAAAGCCGGTCGCACGATAGCACAGCCCGCAGATCGAGGTTGCATCAAGAACCATCTGGTCCGCCTGCCGATAAATCTCGACCCGCTTGGCCGCATCCATTTCGCCGCGACCTTGTTCCAGAAGATCGCTCAGACCCTCGACTTTGAAATTGCGGCTGCGCAGGTATGTTGGCGACAGCGACGGGTCGATCAGCGTCGTCACGGCGTCGGGGTCCAGATTGTCCAGTCCCACCCCCTGAACCGCAAAATCGCCCGCGCCCTGATTGCCCAGGTTCACCCGCGTTGCCCAGTCGGGCATGGTCAGGTTGACGGTGATCCCGATCTCGGCCAGTTGCGCCTGCACCAGAACTGCCGTGTCACGATGCATGGAGTATTGCGAGGTGGCCAGCAGCGATACCGTCAGCCCGTTTTCATGCCCGGCCTCTTTCAGCAGCGCCTTGGCCCGTTCGGGGTCATAGCCCCAGAACGCCGCCTGATCGTCGTGGTGGAAGGGGCTGCCCGCCGTGCGCGGCAGGCCGGTCATCTCGGCGCCGAAGCCAAAGAAGATCGACTTGACGAACTCATCCCGCCGCAGGCCAAAGGCCACAGCCTGACGCAGGCGCGGATCGGCAAATACGCCATCCCCGTTGAAGCTAAGATACATGAAGGCGCCGGCATCGGCCTTGTGAAGCGCCAAGGCGGGGTTCCGGTCGATCGAGGCCATCGCCGACCACGGCACATAGTCGATCATATCGACGTCCCCTGCACTCAGCGCCGCGACCCGCGCGCTTTCATCGGCATAGGGGGTGATGACGATCCCGGACAGTGCCGGCAGGCCGGGTTTGAAATAATGCTCATTGGGCTCCAGCTCGATCGAAACGCCCTTCTCGGCGTAGGCGATGCGATAAGGACCTGCGCCGATCCCCTGATCCTCGGAATCGGTAGAGCCGGACTTGATGATCGACAGGAACGGAAAGGTCATCAGCGCCGGAACGGTGGCCAGCGGCGATTCGGTGGTCAAGCGGAAATTGCGCTCGTCAATCACCTCGAATCCTGTGATGGTGCGCAGGGCATCGAACATATAGGCGCCGGAACCATCGGCCCTGATCTGTTCGAAAGTCCATTCCACGTCTTGCGCGGTAACGGGGCTACCGTCGTGGAAATGCGTCTCTCGCAGGGTAAAGCGCCAGGTCTCGGGGGTCTCGTTTTCCCAGCTTTCGGCCAGTTCTCCGACAAGCTCGCCCTGTTCGTTATAGTTGATCAGGTTGCGATTGATCAGCGAACTCAGCAGATGACCGGAATAACCGACATTCACCCAGGGGCGCAGATGCGGCGGATAGGTGGACAACCCGATTCGCAGGCTCTGTGCCCCCTGCGCATGGGCAAAACGTCCCCCCAGTGCCAGAACGGCGCCCGAGGCGGTGGCGATCTTCAACAAGTTTCGTCTGTTAAGTTGCATGACTTGCTTTCCCTGCTGTCGCCCGCTTGAGGGGGCGGTTATCGAAGCCTCGGCCATGGGCCGCCACAGGTGATGCCTGGGTGGTTTCACTGCGAGAAGGTTGCGGTTCATTTTTTCTTCGGTCAAGTATATTCCATCTATCAGATGACAATTTATTATTAATTCCTATTATAAGAATTATAGCACTCATTCTGCTTATTTTGCGGGCGGATCTTTCCTCAGATTTCCTCTTTTATTCTGATTATCAGTATAAGATTTATTTTTTGTCCCAACTGTAAGAATTTGATTGACCACTGTCAGATTCGAGGACTGATATGGCCCAGGTCAACCGGGGCAGAAAAGGCGGGCGGCCAACCGATTGCCGCAGCCCTACGCCCGACAACTGATGCAGGGAAAACGTATGACTTGGCGTATCGGCGTGGATTCCGGCGGCACATTCACGGATGTCTGCCTGTTCAATGACACCTCTGGCGAGGTGACGATCTGGAAAGTCTCCTCAACCCCCGACGATCCGTCACGCGGCATTACGCAGGGTGTGTCCGAAGGGCTTGAGCGCGTCTCGGCCACGGCCGACGAGGTCGACTTTCTGGGCCACGGCACGACCGTCGCCACGAATGCGTTGATCCAGGGCCGTGGCGTCAAGACCGGCCTGATCACCACCGACGGTTTCCGCGACCTGCTGGAAATCGGCCGGCAAAAGCGCCCCGACCTTTACGATCTGCAAGCCGACAAGCCCGAAACGCTGGTTGCGCGCGATCTGCGCCTTGGCGTGGTCGAGCGTATGCGGGCAGACGGCTCGGTCGAAGAGGCGCTGGACGAAGAGGCCTTTCGCGAAGCCGTGCGAGAGCTGAAGGCGCAAGGCGTCAAGTCGCTTGCGGTCTCCTTTCTCTACAGCTTTCTCAACGATGCACATGAACGCCGCGCTGCCGCGATCATCGCCGAGGAATTCCCCGACGCATTTACGGCCATCTCGTCGGATATCGCCCCCGAATTCCGTGAATACGAGCGGCTGTCGACCACCGTGGTCAACGCCTATCTCGGGCCGGTGATGCAGGGCTATGTCCGTGCGCTGAAAAAGAAGCTGGCCGATCTGGGTCTGAAGATCGCTCCGCAGTTGACACAATCGAATGGCGGTGTGATCGCCTTTGACACTGCGGCCGAAATGCCGGTGCGAACGGTGCTGTCGGGTCCCTCGACCGGCGTGGTGGCCGCGCAGGCGATCGGTCGGATGACCGGAATCAAGAACCTGATCACCTTTGACATGGGTGGCACAAGTTCGGATGTCGCGCTGCTGTCGGGCGGAGAATGCCGGGTGGTAAACGAGGCGGTCGTGCATGGCTATCCACTGAAGGTGCCGATGCTCGATATCCATACCGTCGGTGCGGGCGGCGGCTCGATCGCCTATGTGGACAACGGTGGGCTTTTGAAGGTGGGACCGCGCAGCGCCGGTGCTAATCCCGGTCCTGCCTGCTACGGGCTTGGCAATGATGAGCCGACGGTCACCGACGCCAATGTCGTCCTGCAAACGCAAAACCCCGAATACCTGTTGAACGGTCGTATGAAGATCGACCGTCAGCTTTCGGTGGCGGCGATCCAGAAGCTGGCCGACAAGCTGGGCATGGAGATACTGGAAACCGCAAATGGCATCCTTGATATCGTCGTTGCGAACATGGCCAAGGCGATCCGGGTGATCTCGGTCCAGCGGGGCCACGATCCGCGCGACTATACGCTGGTGGCATTTGGCGGCGCAGGCCCCGTGCAGGCCGCCCGTCTGGCGCAAGAGCTGGGCATGAGCCGCGTCCTGATCCCGCGCACGCCCGGCGTGCTATGCGCCTTGGGTCTTTTGATGACCGATCTGCGCAGCGACTTTTCAGCCACCAGCCTGATGCGGCTGGATCAGGCCACCCCCGACACGGTCGCCGCAATCTTTGCCGACCTGCAGTCGCGCGCGGAACTTTGGTTCGAGGCCGAGGGCATCGCCCCGCAAGCCCGCGTGCTCAATCTGGCCGTCGACGTGCGTTATGCCGGCCAGAACTATGAAATCGCCATCGCGCTGCCCGATGGTCCGATCACGGACGCCACGTTCGATTCCATTCGCGAGGGCTTTCTTGCCGCGCACCGCCAGCTATATGGTTTCGTCGCCGAGGGAGAGCCGATGCAGCTTGTCACCTTCCGCGCCGCCGCCAGCGGCCTTGTGCAAAAGGCCGATTTTGCACCCCAGCCGCTGGAGGGAAGCGACTCTGGCGCCGCCGTCACCGGCTCTCGCCCGGTCTGGATGGTCGAACGTCGGGATTTCGTGGAAACGACACTATACGACCGCGCGCTTTTGAAAGCGGGCAATGTCGTTCAAGGCCCGGCGATCATCGACCAGATGGATTCCACCACCGTCGTCCCGCCCGGCATGTCTGCGACCGTAGATGCCTATCTGAACCTCATTCTGGAGGCGAGCAAGTGAACATGACCACCCGCCTGAAGCTTAACCCGATCACGGTCGAGGTCATCGGATCGGCCTTTGCCTCGACCGTCGAGGAAATGGGCGAGGCGCTCGTGCGTGCCTCATATTCCACCAACATCAAGGAACGCCGCGACTGTTCGACCGCGCTTTTCGATGCCGAGGGGCGGATGCTGTGCCAGGCAGAGCACATCCCGATGCATCTGGGCAGTTTCATTGGTTTCATCCCGTGGATCCTGACCCATTTCGGTCAGGACAACATCCACCCCGGCGACGTGTTCATGGGCAATGACGCCTATGAGGGCGGCGGGACCCACCTGCCCGACATCGTTCTGGCCGAGCCGATCTTCGTCGAGAACAAACTGGTGGCCTGGGCGATCAACACCGCCCATCACTCGGATTTCGCCGACCGCGGCCACGCCCATATCTATCAGGAGGGGTTGCGCATCCCACCTGTGCGCCTCTATCGGCAAGGCGAGTTGCAAGAGGATATCCAGCGCCTGTTCCTGCTGAACTGTCAGGTGCCGGCCGAGCGTATCTCGGATCTGCGGGCGCAGTTGGCGGCAAACCGGCTGGGCACGATCCGCATGACCGAGCTGTGCGCGAAATACGGGCTGGAGACGGTGCTGGCCGCCGGCGCCGAACTGATGGATTACGCCGAACGCAAAATGCGCGCAGGCATCAGCGCCATTCCCGACGGGCGCTATACCTTCTCGGACGTATTTGACAGCGAGGCGCTGGACCAGCCGCTGGACCTGTCGGTCACGATCGACGTCAAGGGGGACGAAATCGCGCTTGATTTCGTCAGCCCGCCGCAGGTCCGCGCCGGTCTCAACGTGGTTTATACCGCACTGCTCGCGACGGTCTATTACGCCGTCAAGACCGTTGTTGATCCGACCGTGCTGCCCAACGCGGGTCTTGCCCGTCCCATCACCGTTACCGCGCAGGAGGGCACGCTGTTGCGTTGCGCCCATCCGGCAGCGGTGGATGGTCGCATCACCGCGTGCCAGCGGGTCGTCGACCTGATCCACGGGGCCCTTGCCCCGGTCGTGCCGCATCGGGTCACCGCAGCGTCCAACGGCTCGGTCGCGGTGGCCAGCTTCAACGGGCGGCGCGAGGATGGCTCGCTGTGGGTTTATCTGGAAACCATCGGCGGCGGCTTTGGCGCCCGTCATAACAAGGACGGGCTGGACGGGGTGCATGTCCATATGACCAACACCTCGAACCTGCCGGTCGAGGCGCTGGAGAACGAATACCCCATCACCCTGCGGCGCTATGAGCTTGTGGACGGGTCCGGCGGTAACGGCCAGTTCGTCGGGGGCATGGGGCTGCGAAGAGTCTATCGTGCAGAAAAGCCCTGCCGTGTGCAGGTCATGGGCGCGCGCCTTGGTTCCCAGCCTTGGGGGTTGGACAAAGGCCAGCCGGGCGCCAGCGGCTATTTCACCCTGAACGGTCGGCAAAGCGGCTTTGAACGGGATGCGGTGGACCTGGAAGCCGGCGATGTTCTGGAGATCGTCACCCCCGGCGCGGGGGGATATGGCGACCCCGATCTGCGCGACCCTGTCGCCCGTTCCCGCGATCTGCGCGAAAAACGCTTTGTCTAAGACGCGCAAACCTTGACTTGTCCGCCGTTCCCGCCAAACCCGGAACGGCGGTAAAGCCTTCAGGAGCGACATTTGGCCAGACAATCATCCTCGAATGCAGGGCGTGCGGCGGAAATCCTGATCCTGCTGGGACAGGCCGATCGCAAGGGTATGGCTCTGGCCGCCTTGGCAGAAGCCACCGGCGAGGCGAAATCCTCGGTCCACCGGACCCTGGTCGCGCTTGCCGATTACGGTCTTGTCGTTCAAAGCGGCAATCGCGCAAACTATATGCTTGGCCCTGCCGCCTATGCGCTGGCCCATCGCAGCATTGGCGTGAACGAGATCGTGGCAACCTATCGCCCTGCGCTGGTCAACATCACGGCACGCACGCAGTTTTCCACCTATCTGATGGTGCGGTCAGGGCTCGACACGATCTGTCTGGACTATCAGATGGGCCAGATCGCCGCGCAGCCCTATGTCTCTGGCATTGGCGGCCGCATTCCCTTGGGGGTCGGCATCTCGGGTGTCTGCATTCTGGGCATGATGGACGCCCGCAGTCGTGGCCATTGCCTGAACATGATCGAGGCGCGACTGGCGGAATGGGAACTCAGCCGTGCCCAGATCGAGGGTGAAATCGCCGAGTTTCTTCGCAACGGCTTTATGCGCGGCATCCGGCGCAGCGCGGGAATCGAAAGCCTGACTTTGACCTTGCCGATCAGAAACGACAGTCTGCGCGGCATGGAAACGGCAATCTCGTTGCTCGCGCCGCTGAATATTCTGGACGAAGCGGCCGAGCGGAACGCCATCGCGATCATGGGTGCGGCGATCCACGAAGCTGAACATCACGCTGACGTTCTGCCACATAACGAGGATGCCGGCGCGAAATAACCGACCCGCAGGCAGCACATCCCCGCCCGGTGTCGAACCATACAGAGCCGTCAGGCGCAATGGAGAGGAAATGATGGCTCGGACCGTGATGATTTCAGGGGCCTCGCGCGGTATCGGTGCCGCGATTGCGGCACGGATGCTTGCCGCGGGCTGGAATGTCAGTCTGGGGCTTCGGCACCCAGAGAATGCCGGGCAGACGACGGATACGCGACTGCTTTGCCGCTATGACGCGCTGGACCCGGCATCCGAGCCTGATTGGATAGACGCGACCATTGCCCGGTTCGGACGGCTCGACGGGCTGGTCCTGAATGCCGGAATCCATAGCCGGGCCACCGTGCTGGAGGCGCAAGAGGATGAATTCGACCGGCTGATCGCGATCAACGTGAAGTCACCCCTGCGGCTGGCGCAGCTTGCCTGGCCGCATCTGGAGGCCCTGCCCCAGGGCAAACCCCATCCCGGCCGGATCGTGCTGATGTCGTCCCTGTCCGGCAAGCGCGTGAAATCTGCCGGATCGGGGCTTTACGGCATATCGAAATTCGCACTGATGGGGCTGGCGCAAGGGTTGCGGCAATGCGGGCGCGACAATCTGGTGCGCACCACCGCGATTTGTCCCAGTTTTGTGGCAACAGAGATGGCGGCAGGTATGGTCCAGAACATGACCGAACTGACCCGACCCGAAGACATCGCCGTAATCGCAGAAACCGTACTGAACCTGCCCCCCACGGCCTCGATCGCGGATATCCCCGTCCATTGGTCGGTCGAGGACTGCTATTGAGATGACAGAAGCCTGCCTCTCTGGCCTGATGCTACTGTGTGAACCGGCGTAGTATATCGCGCATCGTCAGTTCCGGATCGAACCTGCCATGTTCAAGAAATTCAACCGTCTGGCCGATCACCAACGGGCTGTTCATCAACCAGGTGTGCGTCACCGGCAGCACGATGTGATCAGTCATCCCCTGAACCATCGTGCTGGCAATGGAAACCTTGCCGTCGTTGTCCCCCTCGATCAGCGAGGACAGCAACGGGTTGAACGACCGGCTTCCCGCGATCACGCCCAGTTCGAAATCCACCGGGCCGAGCTGATAGGGCAGCCCGTCCGGGCCGGTGCCGAGTTGCAGCCCGGCCGGCCCGGTGAAAAAGCGGTAGAGCGCCAAATCGCCAAGCGCATCCACGATCTCTGATCCTTGATTGGGCGGCGCGAGCATGACGACCCGGCCCATGTTCTCGGGCCGGTTGTCGTTCAGCCAGGCGCGGGCAAGGATACCGCCCATCGAATGGGTGACAAAGTTCACTCGCTTGTCACCGCATTCCTCGACCGCACCATCGACATAACCCAGCAATTCCTGAACCGTCGCCTCGGTCGAGGGATAGTGCAGGTTGACCACTTGGTAGCCAAGGGCGGCAAACGCCTGCTCCACGATCACAAACGAGATTTCGGTGCGCCCAAGTCCATGCATCAGCACCACGCATTGGTCTGCGGCGGGACCGTCGTCGGCATCCTCTGCGCCCGAGGGCTGAGCCAGAAGGGCGACAAGAAGCGGGGTGAGGAACAATCTGCGCATGGCCGTTACATTAATCCCTTTTTTCATCCTCAGCGAGAAGGAAAAGCGATGACTTTTCGGTGTTTGCAGCCGCCCGTCCAACCTTGCGGGCATTGGCAAAGGTCGAAGGGATCGGATAGTCTTTGCGCAATAATGATTTTGGGTGTTCTCGATGCTGCGCTATCTCGCTATTGGGCTTGGGACGATACTGGTCGTTGGGATCGCTGTCGCTTTCTTCATAGCAGCGCAACACCCACCCATGCGCCTGATGCCGGCGCCGCAGGTCTTTCTGCGTGACGGCACCAACCTGTTCGCCGCGCAGCCAACGCCGCCTGCGGATACGCGGATGGAGGTGTTTTACGCCACGAACCGTCTGCCGGTCGGCCCTGCCTCCAGCCGCATCTACACCGTCGCGCCGTCAACAGACCTGCATCTGGGTGTTTCCACCGTTCGGGCAGGCGATGCGGGCCAAACCTGGGAATGGCTTTACGGGCTTTCGACCTCCCCCTCTGCCGAGGATAGCGAGCGGCCGTTCCTGAACCTCGAGACGATGCGCGAAGATGCGACCATCTCGGGCGACGAGCTTTCACCGCAGGCGCTGGACTGGTTCGCGCGCGTAGACAGTGCCATCGGCAAAGCCGCCGACCCGGATGTCATCATCTATGTCCACGGCGCCAACACCACGGTCGAGCGTGCAGCGGGACAGGCTGCACAGCTTATGCATTTCACCGGGCGCAATTCCGTCGTCGTGCTGTTCGCCTGGCCGACGGCCGAGAACTTTATGCGCTATCCCCGCGACCTGCAAACCGCACTTGGCGCAGCCCCGCAACTGGCGCGGCTGGTGACGCTGCTTTCTGCGCACACGCGCGCCAGAAACATCGATCTTTTCACCTACAGCGCGGGGGGAACCGTGGGGTCGGAAGGCGCGGCTATTGTTGGCCGTGCGGTGGCGGCAGGCGCCCCCGCCCCAAGGTTGGGCGAGGTCTATCACGCTGCGCCCGACGTCAATTTCCGTGCCTTTGTTGCCGACCTTGAGGACTATATCCACATCGCCCGGCGCGTCAGCGCAGCGGTCAACCTTAACGACAGCGCGCTGCGGCTGGCGCAGGTCGTCACCCGATCATCCCGCGCCGGGCGGCCCGACATGGCGGAGCTGACACCCGAGGCGACAGACTTCCTGCTTGATGCATCCCGCGACAACGGGCTGGAGGTCATACGCGTCCGGCCCGAGAATATGGACGGGCTGTCCACCCGGTCGCATACCTTCTGGTATGACGACCCTTGGGTCAGCAGCGACGTGCTGCTGATGCTGCTTGGGCATCTGCCCCCCGCCGACCGCGCGCTGGAGATGGGCAAGGGCGAGGTGGGCACCCGCTACTGGACCTTCCCGACCGCCTATCCGGAACGGCTGGAGGATGTGATGCTGGGGCTGCGCGATAATCCGGCTGCCGCGGCGCTGGTCAGCAATGCCCTTACCCCCGAAACAAGCCCGGGCCCCGAGGTCGCCAGACCCTGAACACCTGCGGCGACGCAGTTTCGGGATACCAGCGTGCCGGAATGCTGTCGAAAAGGTTGCTGCCGCTGCCGGGATCCGGAAGATGGAAGGATTGGCGGCAGAACCGGCATGCCGAAGCGTTTTGGCTAGCCGAGCCCGATCCAGATGGCCCGCATGGTGGCGGCAGAACCCGGCATGGAACGGGTCAGACACGCTGAACTCAGGACATTCCCTTGCCGGGTTCAAAAGAAATTGGCTTGGCAAGGTTCGTCACCCTGCCAAACCGGACGTAATCGTCCAAGCATCATCGGAATATTCGATCCGCCTACAGGATGAAATCATCCGCCGTCAGATGCGACACACCATTCAGCTGGATTTCGAAATCAAAGACCCCGTCGCCGTTGACATCCCCGCGGACAACCCGATTGCCGCCGGACTGCACGCTCCACACCCCATAAGCGCTGGCCTGAGCGCCGCTCCAGTGGAAGGCTTGGTTGCCGCTGGCCGAGGTATTCGCATCGATCGAAGAAAGCTGGACAGTATCCGTGCCCGCGACAAAGTCGGTGATGACATCCCGGGTTGCACCCTTTCCGGCTTCCTGAATGGTGTTGAAGACGAACGTATCGGCCCCAGTCCCGCCGGTCAGGTTATCTTTACCAGTCCCGCCGGTCAGCAGGTCT
This sequence comes from Paracoccus methylovorus, assembly GCF_016919705.1. Lineage (NCBI taxonomy): Bacteria > Pseudomonadati > Pseudomonadota > Alphaproteobacteria > Rhodobacterales > Paracoccaceae > Paracoccus > Paracoccus methylovorus. Next base: position 110,638 of record NZ_CP070372.1, on the reverse strand, counting down.
TTTCCCGCCGCACCGTTCAGCGTGTCATTGCCCGCGCCGCCTTCCAGGCGGTCGTTTCCAGCGCCGCCGTTCAGAGCATCATTGCCGGCAAGCCCCTTCAGCGTGTCATTGCCTGCACCGCCGACCAACCGGTTCGCGGATCCACTGCCGATCAACTGGTCTGCATATTTCGAGCCCGTCAGGTTTTCGATGCCAAGCAGCACATCACTGCCCTGCCCCCCGCCGATGTTCTGGGCCGTAGCCACCCGCAGATCGACTTTGATGGCACCCGTTGCGGTCTCATAGCTGGCGGTATCGACGCCCGCGCCGCCATTCAGCGTATCATTGCCCGCCCCGCCGATCAGCAGGTCATTGCCCGCCGCGCCGGTCAGCGCGTCGTTGCCGGCGCCACCTTCGAGGCGATCGTTTCCAGCACCGCCGTTCAGAACGTCGTTGCCACCCAGCCCCTTCAGCGTGTCATTGCCCGCGCCGCCGACCAACTGGTTGGCGGATCCACTGCCGATCAACTGGTCCGCGTATTTCGAACCGGTCAGGTTTTCGATGCTAAGCAGCACATCATTGCCCTGACCCCCGCCGATGTTCTGGGCCGTAGCCACCCGCAAATCGACTTTGATGGCACCCGTTGCCGATGCGTAGCTAGTGGTATCGACGCCTGCGCCACCGTTCAACGTGTCATTGCCCGCACCGCCGACCAGCGTGTCCTTGCCCGCGCCGGCGTCGACGTTATCGTTGCCGCCGTAACCGATAAAGACGTCATTACCGTCGCCCAGATTAATCATCCGATAACCTGAAACCGTCGTAAACCCGCTAAGATCGACGCGATCATTGCCGGTGGTCCCAGAGATGTTGTAGTAATTGAAGTCCAGTTGCTCGACACTCTTCAGATAACTGCTGTTCCACAGCAGGCTCGACACCTGAATACTGGTCTGCAACCGTATTGCGTCGGTCCCGGCGCCGCCGTCGATCTTGTCGGTGCCGAAATCACTGCTGGTGATAGTGAAGACATCGTTGCCAGACCCGCCATTCAGGACGTCATTGCCGGCTCCGCCAGTCAATGTGTCATTGCCGGCTCCACCATTCAGCGTATCGTTGCCGGCCCCACCATCGACGTAATCGCTGCCACCAAAGCCTACAAAAACGTCATTTCCTTCGCCCATGTTGATCGTGCGATAACTGGCGATAGCTGAAACTCCGCTGATATCGATACGGTCGTTGCCGCTGGTGCCGGAAATGGAATAATAATTGAAATTCAATTGCTCGACGCTGTTCAGGTAGCTGTTGTTCCACAGCACGCTGGACGCCTGGATATTGGCCTGCAGCCGGATCGTGTCGGTGCCATCGCCGCCGAAGAACCGGTCCGTACCGAAATCGCTGGCCGTAATATCGAAAATATCATCCCCGGAATCGCCATAAAGCGAGTCGTTTCCGGCGCCGCCGATGAGGGTGTCGTTGCCAGCCCCGCCATAAAGCGTGTCGCTGCCGGTGCCGCCGTTGACCGCGTCTGCGCCCACGAAGCCGCGAAAGATATCATTGCCGTCGCCCATGTTGATCATGCGATAGCCGGCGATGGCCGAGAAACCGCTGATATCAATGGTGTCGTTGCCGGTGGTGCCAGAGAGCGTGTGATAATTGAAATTCAATTGCTCGACGCTGTTCAGGTAGCTGCTGTTCCACAGAAGGCCGGACACCTGGATATTGGCCTGCAGCCGGATCGTGTCGGTGCCATCGCCGCCGAAGAACCGGTCCGTACCGAAATCGCTGGCCGTAATATCGAAAATATCATCCCCGGAATCGCCATAAAGCGAGTCGTTTCCGGCGCCGCCGATGAGGGTGTCGTTGCCAGCCCCGCCATAAAGCGTGTCGCTGCCGGTGCCGCCGTTGACCGCGTCTGCGCCCACGAAGCCGCGAAAGATATCATTGCCGTCGCCCATGTTGATCATGCGATAGCCGGCGATGGCCGAGAAACCGCTGATATCAATGGTGTCGTTGCCGGTGGTGCCAGAGAGCGTGTGATAATTGAAATTCAATTGCTCGACGCTGTTCAGGTAGCTGCTGTTCCACAGAAGGCCGGACACCTGGATATTGGCCTGCAGCCGGATCGTGTCGGTGCCATCGCCGCCGAAGAACCGGTCCGTACCGAAATCGCTGGCCGTAATGTCGAAAATATCATCCCCGGAATCGCCATAAAGCCAATCATTGCCGGCGCCGCCGATCAGCGTATCATTGCCTTCAAGGCCGCGGATTGTATCCGCACTGTCGGTGCCGGGAAGTCTATCGTTACCGCTTGTACCTGTAATATCTGCCATAATTCCTCTCAGCAGGACTAACCATAAAGCTACCGCGGACAGCTGTTGCGGTTATCACATAAAAGTCAATCGCTGACCTTGCGGGTGCGCAAACTTCCGCCTTCCAATAGGCGGGACCACCACGAAAGCCCCGACAAGCCGGCGCAGACCATGCAGGTTTAATCAGCGGTCATGCGGGAAATCCACGGCTTGCGGCAGGATATCTGGAACACGTCTGTCGGACAGGCATCGATACAGCCACCGCAGTTCTGGCAGTCGCCGGACAGGATCAGGGGGCTTCCCTGCCCTTTCAGCGCCGGAACGATGACATGCGGCTCGGGGCAAATGTTGAAGCAGGCTCCGCAATCGGTACAGGCGCTGCGTCGCGCGGCAGAAACCCGAACCAGCGATGCTCGGCCGATCAGCCCGTAAAATGCGCCTACCGGGCACAGGTGGCTGCACCATGCGCGCCGCGAAACGAAAAGATCCAACAGGAACACTGCAAGGATAATCGACCAGCCAAAGCCGATCCCCGAGATCAGCGCCCGCTGCAGCAGGCTGACTGGGTTGACGAATTCCCATGCCACGGTGCCGGTCGCGAAAGAGGCCAGCAAGGTGGCGGCCAGAATGGCCAGCCGGGTGCGCCGGTCCAGCTTGCGGTCGCGGGTCAGCCCGGTCTTCTCGCGCAGCCAGAAGGCGGTATCGGTGACGATGTTGACGGGACAAACCCAGCCACAGTAGGCCCGCCCGCCCAAGCAGAGATAGGCCAGCGCAATGATGACCGCCCCTGTCAGCACCGGCGCGGCTGGCGAGGTGCCGCCAAAGATGCCCTGCACAAGGATATAGGGATCGGCAAGCGTGACCGTGCCGGCGATGTCGCTGGCGGCGAAATTGCCGCGCACGATCCATATCCCCAGCCATGGCCCCAGCATGAACAGGCCAAGAAGCGAGATCTGGCTGAAGCGGCGAAGCAACCACCATTTATGCGAACGCCACCAACCCCGCGCCTGAACGCTAAGCCGGCGGTTTTCCGAGATCAGCGGCCCGATCATGCCGACCTTCCCGCGCGGTTGCGGCCGGCCCCGCCCATGCCCAGATCGCGCGGCAGCACGCGGATCGAGGCATGGCCGGTGACGCAATGCTTCTCGCAAGTGCCGCAGCCGGTACAATGCTGGGAATGCACGGTCGGGATCAGGATCCTGCGGCCGTCGACTTCGCCGGGTTCAAGAGAGATGGCGTCCCCCCGGATCGGGCAGACCCGGACGCAGATGCTGCAATTCATGCCCTTGTAGTTCAGGCAATCCTCGTGTCCGACCAGCACGGCGACCCCCATGTCCGCATCGCGGATCGAAACGATGTCGCGGTCAAGCGCCCCGGTCGGGCAGGCGCGTGCGCAGGGCACGTCCCGGCACATATAGCAGGGTTCCTCGCGCGGCGTGAAATAGGGGGTGCCGACTGCCGCCTCCTGTCCCCACTCTGCGAGGGACAATGTGTCATATGGGCAGGCTTGCACGCAAAGCCCGCAGCGGACGCAGGCGGCCAGAAAGTTTTCCTCGGGTAAAGCTCCGGGCGGGCGCAGGGCACGGGCATCGGCATGCGAGGCCGAATGGACCAGCGCCGCCAGAGAGGCCCCGCCCAAACAGACCGCCCCCGCCCCGCGGGCAAGTTCCTGCATGGCCGTGCGACGGTTCACCTTGCGCTTGCTGGATGCCATCTTCGTCTCCTTTTGGGGCGATAGCTTCAGTCGGACTGAGCCACTTCCTCCTGTGCGCGCTTTTGCTCGGCCAGCAGCGGTTCATAGCGCTGGTCGGTCAGGGTCTCTAGAAAGGCCACCAACGCATCGACGCGTGCCCCGTCCAGCATCAGCCCGGATTGCAACTCGGCCAGCGACAGGTTCTCGGCCACTTCGGGCGTGCCCCAGTCCTCGCCGGTTTCGGGATTGATGCGCGAGACGGGCCGGCGGCTGGTGTATTTGTTATAAAACAGCACGGCGGTGCGCAGATCCTGAAACACCCCGTTGTGCATATAGGGCCCGGTCACCGCGACGTTGCGCAGCGTTGGCACCTTGATGCGCCCTGCCTGCGCCGGATCGTCAATGTCTGGCCGTGCCAGCAGGCCAAGATCGACATGGTCAGGGCCCAGCCCGCTGGCCGTGCGGGCAGCCGGGTTGACCGGCACGCCGATATTGTGGAACTCGAAGCTGGTGAAGGTCTCGCGTTGAACCACGCCCTGTTTCTGCAACTGGTGGCACAACCGGCAGTTCCAGGTCAGGAAGACCGTATAACCAAATTCCTCCTGCGCTGTCAGGGTGGCCTCGCCGCGCTGCCAGCGGTCGAATTTGGAATCGAAGGGCAGGAACTCTTCGCCGCGCTGATAGGCGGCCAGCGCGGCGGTGATGCGTTCGAACGCCTGCCCCACGTCGTTCAGCGCGTCGGGGCCGAACAGCGCAGCAAAGCTTTCCCGATAGGCCGGGTCTTCGCGCAATCTCCCGACGACGGCTGCCTTGTCTACCATCGCCATCTCGACGGGGTTGAGCATCGGCTGGCCGGCCTGATCCTCCAGGTCGTCGGCACGTCCGTCCCAGAACTGCCCGCCCTTGTACCGGCCCTTGTCATCACGGTGAAAGACCGGACTGAGCGCCGCATAATTCAGCGTGGGGGTATTGCGGTCGCCATAGGACATGCCGTCATCGCCCAAGGATACGGCCCGGCCGGCGGCGCCCTCGCGCGGGTCGGTAAACGCGTGCTCGGGGTCGTGGCAGGTCGCGCATGATTGCGTACCGCCACGCGACAGCGCGACATCATGGAACAGGCGCTGGCCAAGCTGGGCAAGTTCAGGCGTTGCATTGCCGTTCAGGGCCTGCTGGTCGCGCCCCGCTGCAGCACCAACCATGCCGACGGCGCCGGCCAGCAACAGCGGTATCACAAGAACCCAAATCGGACGCAGCAACGCCATGGCGATCAGACCTCGACTCCTCCGGCCGCCGCCGGCGCAGAGCGGGCGGCAAGGGTGCGGGCGCGCACCTCGGCCACGATCAGGCGATGCGCGACCAGATCCGCCAGATTGGCAAGCTGCGACAGGTGCTTTTGCGCCGGCAGATCATCTGCCAGCGGGGCCAGCACTCCTCCCGGCGCAAAAAGCCGGTCGTGATGCGGCCGCAGCACCGCGATCAGCTCTGCCAGATCAAGGCCCAGAAGGTCCTCGGGGGCGTTGATGGCACCGGAATGGATCAGCATCTCTTCGCTTATCCGCAGGCCCTTGGCACCCGAATGCTCCAGTGCAGCATGGCCCGTTGCAGCGGCATGCAGCACGGCAAAGCCTGCCAACAGCCGGCTGGCTGCGTCGGGCGCGTTACGAGCACGCTGAAACAATCCGACAATAGGGGCAAGGTCGGGTTCGATTGGGGCCAGCGCGGCAAAGTCCAGTTGCATGGCGCTGGGGCGGAATGGCGTGCAGCGCCAGCGCGCGCCATGGGACATGTCTGCAATGCGCCAGCCGGCAATCGCCGTGCCGCGCCCGGTTTCCACCAGATAGCGCATGATGCGGCGTTCGATAGCGGCATGGGCGCAGTCCAGCGCCGCTTCGGCTGAGCCGGCATCCAGCCGACAAAGGATCTCGGCAAGCTTGCCGCCCTCATTCCCATGCAGGCTGATCCGCATGCCGGCAGGGTCCGGCCCCGCAAGCGGCGTATCGCCGGGAACCAGCAAGTCCAGTTCCCATAGCTGGGTCACCGGATTGCGCAGGTAGAAACCGACCAGGAATTCCCGCACGCGGCCGTCAGCCCGCGACAGGCGGATGCTGTCACGACTGCTTTCCGCCTTCAGCGCGGCCCGGATGTCATAGGGAATCCACATGGCCGGCTCCTTTGCGGCTGCTCACTCGACGATCACCGTGGCGCGCATGAAAGGATGCGGCGTGCAGTGGTATTCATAGCTTCCGGCTTCGTTGAAGGTGATGGAATAGGCCTGATCCTTCTTCAGCATCTCACCCTTGAAGGGCTCGTCACCCACCACGCCCTTCTTGAAGGCGACGTTGTGCGGCATGACTTCCTTGTTGATCCAATAAACCGTGTCGCCGGTCTTCACTTTCAATTCGGGCTGGTCGTATTTCATCTTCTCGATATTGACGATAATGGCATCTGCCGGGACCTCGGCGACCGGCACCGCGGCTTCGCTGGGCACGGTGATCGTGTCAGCCGCAAAGGCTCCGGTCCCGCTGAACGCCGCAAGCATCAGGGCAGCCAGGACGGACCGCGATTTCGTTGGGAAATTCATGGATGGTTCCTCTTGGGGGAAGTGCCGGACACGACCGTGCAAAGGTCGCGTCCGGTGGAAATGATCAGCTTGCCTTGCCCACGATTGGCGAGATGGTGCAGTGGTAGGTCATGGCGTCATCCTCGGCGCCGAAGCACCAGATGATGTCGTTGGCGAACTCGGGCCGATAGACCGGCAATTCGCCCTCGGTGTTCAGGCAGGGGCAGCGGCCAGAGACATTGGCTCCGCAGCAGTCGCGATAGGCGATCAGATAGCTCTGGCCATCGGTCGGGTTATAGCAACTGGCCACCCAGGACGCGGTAGCGAGCTTGGTTCCCGGCGGACAGTTGGTCAGCGAGCCGCCCGAGCAGTCGCAGATATTGCCATCGATCGAGCAGTGCCGCCAATAGTCACAGGACTGCACATCGTTGTCCTGCGGCACCCATTTGGCACGCGGATCGGTGCCCTCGGGGGCCGAGGCGGCATTTGCGCGGCTTACGCGGCCACGTCGGTCCACCGGCAAAAGTGGCACTATGGCCGCGCCTGCCAACACCGTGCCGATCCGGCCGATGGCGCCACGGCGGCTGGTGCGGCCGGCTACCCGGCGGGACAGTCTTTCGACCATGGCATCGAATCTGAAGTTCCCCAGCATCGTTATTTCTCCCTCAGCTTGGGTAGAGACAGGAACGGCCGGGTCAGGCCGCGTTCTTTTTGCGGCTGGCCATGAACTGCTGCAGCGAGGCGAAACCGGTCTTGTCCGCCTCCAGCAGGCTTTCCAGATGCTCGCGTGTGTTGGTCAGCCCCTTGGCCTTGATGGTGCCCCCGGCATCCAAAAGCACGCCATAGGGGATTTTGCCGACCTGGAATGCCATGCCCATCTCGGCCGAAACGACATAGCGGATCTGGCCCAGTTCATGGTTCTTGAGAAAGCGGGCGTGTTCTTCAGGCGCGCCGTCGCTGACCATCACCACGTCGATCTTTTCGGCCTTGGCGATGGATTTGATGATCGGAAACAGCTTGTCGCAAACGGGACAGGTCGGGGCGGTGAACATCAGCAGCGTCGGTTTGCCCCCTGCCGAGGCCCCGCCGATATGCACCGGGCGGCCGAAGTAATCGGGCAATTCGAATTCAGGAGCCGGGTCGCCTATGTCCGGGCCGTGATCGGTGATCATCGCGCCCATGGGCGAGGAACGTTCGTGCAGCAGTCCGATCTGTCGCACCAGGCCCAGCATGACCACCGTCACGCCCAGGAAGGCGATCCAGAGCAGGATATTCGAGGCAATCAGAAACGTCATGTCAGCGGCCTTTCGCTGTAGAGGTTGCGTTCTGCCTGGCGGTCAAACCGCCCAGCAACGAGGCACCAAGATAAAGCAGCATCAGGACCGCACCGGCGATCAGGCCGGTCGTCAGCTCGACCACGCCGGCCGGACGCGCGCCCGGGTGCAGCGCAACCAAAGCCAGCGCCAATCCCGTCAGCACAGCATTGCGGCCGACGATCAGCCAACTGATGCGCTGTTTCATGCCGTTGCGGAAACAGCCGCAGTCGATCTGCGTCCGCCCGCGCAGCACGTTGATGGCGATGGCCAAGCCGAAAACCGCCATCAGGACCGCCGCGGCAACGGCGGCGGGCAAGGCCAGCGCCGGCACAAGCAAGGCCACCGCGACGGCCAGCTCGACCACAGGCAGCACCATGGCCACCGCCCGGCTTAGCCCATCAGGCAGCAGGCGGAAGTTCCGCACCACGCCATAGAACTCTTCTATTCCCGTCAGTTTCGAGATCGCAGCGGTGGCGAACAGTGCCGCGAGGAAACTGCGCATGGTCCAGAGGATCAGGGGCTCCTGCAATAGCGCCGTCATCTCAGGACTCCATGTCATGGGTCAGCAGGACTTGCGGACCGCGGCCAAGCTGGTTGACGCTGCGCAGCTCTTCACCCGAGCCGGCGTCATAGACATGCAGGGTCTGCGTGCCCGACGAAAGGCCATAGAGCAGCGGCTCGGCATCCTGGCTGACATTGATCGAGTCGATCTCGTGACCCATTTCGAACTTGGCAAGGCGTTCGCCCGTGGCGGCATTCAGCACCACGACGAAGCGACTGGCGGTCTTGTGGCGCCATTCGTCGCGCTGGTCGACTAACAGGAAGATACGGTCGGACTGGCGGTGATAGGCGGTCTGCTGCCAGCCGCCCGGACGCCAGCCTTCGGCGCGCTCGGCTTCGGTCAGCGCCTCGATGGGCTCGCGGAACTTGGCCGCCTCGGCGGTCAGGTCCATCTGGAAGATCTTGCCGGTATAGGTCGGCCAGACCAGACGGCCGACGCGCATCGAATAGGCCGGGTGGTTGATCAGCAGTTCTTCCTCGGTATGGAAAACCTCGGTGTTCGTGACCTGCGGTTCCTCGCCCGAGAAATCGACCCGCGCCAGGCTGCCGTCGCGGCAGTTCATGTAAAAGACGGTCGGGCTGGCCGGGAAGATATGATAGCAATCCGGCACGTCCAACATGCGTGCGAACTGCTGGTTCTCCAGATCGACCACGCCCACCGACGGGGCCGGAGAGAACTGATAGAACAGGAAGGTCTTGTTGTCCGGCGTCAGCGCGTTCATCCACTGATAGGTACCGACCAGGAAACGCGCATCCTTGGGCAGTTCGATATCGGCGGTCGGCAGGAAGGTCTCGGGATCGAAGACCTCGATATAATCGGTGCGAGTTCCACGGGCGATCCGCGAAAACACCGTGCTGGCCTGTGCAAAGAATGAGCCGTCCTCGGCCGTCACCGGCTGCGGCAGGAAGCCGCCATCGGTCATGCCCAGCACCTGTCCGGTCGAACCGTCGATGACAAACTGCTGGGTGATCGCGGCGAAATGCGCCGGATCCTGCACATAGACGCGCCGGGCATCGGGCTTGGGTGCGTTCAGGATGATCGGTTCATCCGCCTCGCCTGCAGCAAGCTGGCGGGCGCCCTCGGCGGCCTCGCGCTGGCCCTCGGTCTGCCCGTCGGCGGCGGCCGTCGCGGTGGCCGTAACCGGCTCTGCCGCCCCGCTTTCCTGAGCCTGAACCATGATTGGCCCCGTGGCCAGCAGGAAAGAGGTCGCGCACAGGCCTAGAAGCCTGGTGTCCTTGATGGTCGCTCTGCGTGAAAGAGCCATGGTTTCCTCCCAGTTTGTATCGACCCGGCCCATCCGGGACACCGGATGGAGGGCTATGCAAAAAAGCCAAGAAGTTCAGTAAAGCGTCAGATAAGTGCCAACACGGCACAGGCAGTGCCCAATGCGGTCAGGATCGCGCCATCCACGATTGCCGCGCGTTGCTGATGGCGGCCCAGCCATGCCTGGATGGCATAATCCGTCACCGGGAACAGGTTCACCGCCACCGGCAGAAAGCGTCCAAGGTTGAACAGCGCGATAATGGCTATGGCCTCGGCGATATTGCCGGTCAGGATGGCTGCCGCGGTCATCATGTAAAGCAGCGGGGTCTGCACATAGGTCAGGTAGTCCAGTCCCAGCGACAATCCGTAAAGCCCGCCGACCACCCATTTCGGAAAGCGCTGGCGCGCGTCATGCGGCACCTGCGCCCGGCGCTGCGGATAGGGGACACGCAAGAAATCCAGTTGATGCGCGCCATAGGCCAGGCCGATCAGCGCCAGAACCGCCAAGCCGAAACCGCTGGCAAAGCCCGACAGACCGACCAGCATGCCGATCGCACCCAGCACAGTGCCAAGTATCAGCGTCCCCGCAGCATAGCCCAGCCCATGCATCGCAAAGGTTGGCAGCCAGCCCATCAAGGCCTGCGCTCCCTTGCCGGTTGGCCGCAGCAGCGAAATCGAGGAATAGCCGCAGGGCGACCAGGTCGACAGCACGCCTCCGGCAAAAGCTGCAAGGCCGATGCAACCCCATAAAGCCGCGCCGGTTTCCGCATTCCCAAGCAACAGCCCGCCCGCCAGACCGGCGGCAAGGCTGAGCCCCAGAACGGCAAGACGGCTGCCGGACGTCACAGGTTCCGCAAAGATGGTGCAATCGGGCACGCCGACAGATTCACCCGCCTGCAATTGAAAATCGTCAATCGAAGTCACCGCACGCCTCCTCTCGTTCGGTTCTTCACGAGCATCGCGAATTTTCTGCTCAGCAGAGCGTCGTCAAATCGGCAGATCCCGTTCCTGCAGCAGACTGCGGGCAGTTCTCGAAAGGCGGAATGTGTTTTTATGCAGGTGGGGGTTGCAAAAATGCAGTGATTAAAATCTCCGATTGAGACCTGATTAAATCAATAAATATCAATGCATTGAGAATTGTTCGCGAGATGTGCTGCGCCAGAGGCAACTCATTCTTTGGTCGTGCTGCCCGTATCTTCTCTGTGCGCGGAGAAAAGCTCGGCACACCATTCCGACAGCTTGCGGGCCAAGGGATCGTTGCGCAGATGCGGTTGCGACAGCAGCCAGATATCGCGCGAAATCGGCAAGGGCGTCACGTGGACGCTGTCCAGCCGGACGAGATCCTGAACCATCAGATCCGGCAATACACCAGTCCCCTGACCGCTCGCGAGCATAGTGCGGATCACGCTGAGATTGGATGTCTCCAGCCGGATCGTCCGCCCCGGGCACGTCGAGAACAAGCCCAACATCTCGGGAGTATTGGCCAGCTCCTGCGGATAGGCGGCGAAAATCTCTGCCTCGGGTGCCATGCCGCTGGGCCTGACCAGAGAGAACCCGATTTTTCCGATCCGACGCATCAGGAAAGCGCCCCGCTTGGGACGCCCCAAGCGCAAGGCAAAATCCGCCTCCCAACGGGACATGTCGACATTGTCGTCCGAACTGTCGATGCTCAATGACAATTCGGGCATGTCATCGAACAAAGCGGGCAAATTCGGAGCCAGCCAGTGCTCGGCGATCGCCGCAATGGTCGAGATGCGAAAGACCCGGTCCGAATAATCCTGTTGCTTCAATGTCCGACAGATGCTGTCGGCGGCTGCTTCCATCTCATGCAACGGGCGCAGGATGGCAAGGCATGCTGCGGTCGGCCGACGCATGCCATCTGCGGGTTCGAACAAGGGCACCTCCAGCCCCGCCTCGATCCGCGCGACCCTTCTGCCGACCGTGGTTTCATCGATGTGAAGCGCCCGCGCTGCCCGGACAAAGGAACCGGTCCTGTAAACAGCCGAGATTATCCGGAAATCATCCCAATTCATGTCGGCGGTGCCATACTGTACTGTTCGGTGTGCAGTTGATCCGATTTGCGGGCGGTGTAAAGATGCGCGAGCCGGCCTGATCACGACATCTGCTTTGAGTTCTTCCGTCCTCTTCGCGTTCCCGGCGAAACTGGTGCCAGAGTATCGGCCGCCTATCACCGCCGCGCGCCGGAATACTGCGAAGCGGTCATTTCTGTGGGCGGAAGGCCGGCATACCTTTTATTCCAACTGAAGTAGGCCGCTCGGTTGATCCCGACCTTTCGACAGATCAGTCACTGGCAAGCCTTTCTTAGCTTGCAGGGCCTTCGCTCAGTTTCAGCACCAGATCGATGGCACTATCCTTGCCGCTGCGGTCGGGTTCAACCTCGCAGGAAATTTCCGACCCTCGGGCAGGCCGCCCGCTCCATGGCGTAAACTTAGACAAAGACATCACCCCCCGGGCATCGGGCCGGATGACACCGCAGCCTTTTCCGCAGTTGAACCACGCCGGTCGCCATATGTGTGCTTCCCGTCGGCCCGTCATTCGCACGCCCATTACCTGCGCGCGACACAATCCGCATGAAACCCGGTATTCCCCGCAGATCCGCCCTTCCCGGCCATGCAAAAACCCCCGCTGCGGAGCATCGGGGGTTTGGGTCATTGCAGGTAGGTGGGCCTCAGAGGCCGCGGGCGATACGCTCGATATCCCCGCGCGTCACGCCAATATCGGCCAGTTCGCGATCGGAGAGGCTGTTCAACTCGCGGCGGGTGATGCGGGCATCGTTCCAGGCAACGACCGTCGCGATGAGACGCGCGACAACCTGGCTCAGACCACCGGTGGCATTATGACGGCTCAGTTCGACGACGGACATTTCAGCACCTGTTTTCATCTCGCCCATTCATCGGGCATGTTGCGGACAAGACGGATATAGATCGGGCAACCCGCGCAGAGTAGCCGGCCATCCGGCAAGGCCGATATGCATTCCGCGCCGCAGCATGGGCGCGGCGGGTCGCGGATCTGCTGTTTGACGGGCTTGGACTAGCGGCTTTCGATCTGTGGTGCTTCCACCACCGTGATACGGGTCTGGCTGCGGGCCATTGCCGCGACCACCTGTTCGGGCGGCGGAGCGTCGGTTACAAGATCCGTGAAGCCCACACCGTCGTGCATCTTTGCCAGCGCGTGGCGATGGAACTTCGAGGCATCGACCACCCCGATCCGCTGCAATGAATTCTCAAGCGCGATGCGGCGAAGGATCGCCTTTTCGGGATCGAAATCCATCGGCTCACCCTCGGGAGAAAAGCCGCCGAAGCTGGTCACCATATGGTCGAAACGAAAGCGGCGAAGGGTTTCCTTGGCATGCTCGCCCACCAAAGCCCCATTCGCACCGCGAAGGCTGCCGCCGGTCAGGAAGACATCTATCTGCCGGGCGGTGGCAAAAATCATCGCAACCGCCGCGCCGGGCGTCACAATCCGCAAATGCCTGTGCTGGGTCAAGGCGCGCGCGACCGCCTCGACCGTCGAGCCCACGTCAAGATAGACGGCCGCGCCCTCGGGGATCATTTTCGCCACGGCCTGGGCGATGCGGGTCTTGCCGTCCTGGGCGGCAGTGCTTTTTTCGGCATGACCCAGCCGCACCATGTTCCGCCCCGGCCCTGCCCCGCCGTGAAAGCGGATCAGGTAGTCGCTTCGCTCAAGTGCAATCAGGTCGCGCCGGACGGTCTGGGCTGAAACGCCGAAACTCTCGGCCATGGAATCGATGGTGGCAAAACCTGCGTCCTGGATATGACGCAGGATGCGGTCCTGTCGCTCCGTCAGCCGGTGATGCTCCATATCCGCCTCTTGTCCAGTTTCATGATAGTTATCTTCCAACCATCGAACAGTTCAACCTGCAACAAGGCCATGATTAAGAATTCCGACTGTAAACAGCAGGCTGGCGTCCCGGCCTGAAAGAAATTTAACAGTTTGGTGACGTTTTGTTGACAGCTAAATGTAAACTTGCTTCCATGACAGGGTTCTTTGGGAGGAGAGCGCATGTCCATGATCAAACTAGGCCTGCCGGGCATAGCCCTGGCCGTTACCTGCATGCTGTCCAGCGCCGCTTTGGCGCAAGACTGTGCCAATCGAGGTCACCTCAACGACCGGTTCTGTGATGCCGACGGCGATGCGCTCGCCGATCCGCCGACGGATCCGGCAAAACTGCTCGACCCGGATACGTTGATCTTCAGCTATACTCCGGTCGAGGACCCCGCCGTTTACGAGGGCACTTTCCAGGATTTGCTGAAGCACCTGACCGAAAAGACCGGCAAGAACGTGTCCTGGTTCCCGGCGGAATCCTATGCCGCACAGGTCGAGGCCATGCGCTCGGGTCGCCTGCATATCGCCGGTGTTGCCGCGGGGGCGGTTCCTTATGCCGTGAATATCGCCGGCTTCCATCCCAAAGTGACGATGGACAAGATCGACGGTTCGCTGGGCTATACGCTGCAGCTTGTGGTGCCTGCCGCGAGCGATATCAAGACCGTCGCGGATTTGAAGGGCAAGCGGGTCGCCCATGTCGCGCCCTCGTCCAACTCGGGCGATACCGCGCCGCGCGTCCTTTTCAAGCAAATGGGTGTTACGCCGGGCGAGGATTACGAAATCCTCTATTCGGGCAAGCATGACAACTCGATCCTCGGCGTCGTCAACGGCGATTACGACGCGGCGCCCGTCGCATCCAGCGTGCTGGAACGGATGATCGAGCGCGGCGTGGTGGAAAAGGACGCCCTGCGGATCATCTATGAATCAAGCCCCTTTCCGCGCACGGCTTATGGCACCGCCTATAACCTGAAGCCGGAGCTGGCCGACGCGATCGCCCAAGCCTTTCTTGATTTCGACTTCCAGAACTCCAGCCTTTTTGAAGAGTTCAAGGACACCAAGGGCTTCACGCCGGTCGAATACAAGGACGACTGGGTCAATGTCGTCGCGATCCAGATCGAAACCGGCGCGACCTATGACGAAGCTGGCCTTACAACTCTGAAAAACGAATGACCGGGACGAGCCGATGACATCCGCCCTTCTGGCAGTCGCGGATCTGACAAAGGACTATGGCACCGGGCGCCGTGCGCTGGATGCCGTCAGCTTTCAGATCCATACCCCTCAGCTTGTCGGCGTCATCGGCTCGTCCGGTGCGGGCAAATCGACCCTGATCCGCTGTATCAACCGGCTGGTCGAGCCCACCTCGGGCTCGGTCAAACTGCACGATGCCGAAATCACGTCGCTGCGGCGCAATGATCTGCGGGCGATGCGCCGCCAGATCGGCATGATCTTTCAGGAATACAATCTCGTCGAACGGCTGACGGTCATGCAAAACGTCCTTTCCGGGCGCTTGGGCTATGTGGGGCTTTGGACCTCGCTGCGCTATCGTTATCCGCCAGAGGATATTCAGGCGGCATATGCCCTTCTTGACCGGGTTGGGCTTTCGGGTTTCGAGAACCGCCGCGCTGATGCGCTGTCAGGGGGGCAACGCCAGCGTGTCGGTATCGCACGCGCCCTGATGCAGCGGCCAAAGCTTCTTCTTTTGGATGAACCCACGGCGAGCCTTGACCCCAATACCTCGCGCCAGATCATGGAGCTTGTCTCCAATGTGATCCACGAAGAGCAGATGCCCGCAATCATCAATATCCATGATGTGGGTCTGGCCAAGGCCTGCTGTGATCGGATCATAGGCATGCGCGATGGGCGCAAGGTCTTTGATGGTCCTTCGTCCGCGCTTACCAACCAGCGGCTGGCCGAAGTGTATGGCAGTTTCGAAGCATTCACCGAACAGCAGGCCGAACCCGTCGAGGCTGCCCAATGAACCGCTCTGATGCCCCCGCCCAGGCACAAAGCTGGCGCCCACCGACGATTTTCGGCAGCTACAGGATTCGCCGGCTGTTTTACTGGGGGGTGGTCCTTTACGTCATAGCAACCGTCCTGACGCTCAATGTCGATGGCAGGCGGGTGATGGCGGGCTTTTCCCGGGCCGGCGATATCTTTGCGCGCATGCTGCCCCCGGACTTTTCGCGCTGGTCGCTGATATGGAACGGCATGATGGAGAGCATCCAGATCGCCATCATCTCGACCGTGGTCGGCATCGTCCTTGCCATCCCGGTCGGGCTGGCCGCCGCGCGCAACCTTGCGCCGAAACCGGTCTATCTGGCCGCACGGGGCTTTATCGTCGTCGGACGCACGTTCCACGAGATTCTGATCGCGATCTTTTTCGTAAAGCTTTTCGGGTTTGGTCCGCTTGCGGGGGTTCTGACCCTCGCCTTTGGCTCGACCACCTTTCTTGCCAAGACATTGGCCGAGGATATCGAAAACATGAAGATGGGACCGATCGAGGCCCTGCGCGCCACCGGGGCAAGCTTTGGCCAGATCGTCAGTTTTGGCGTCATGCCTCAGGTTCTCGTCAAACAGATCGGCATCTATATCTATCGGCTTGATTCCAACCTGCGGCATTCGACGATCATCGGCATCGTGGGCGCGGGCGGCATCGGCACGACCCTGTCGGCCTCATTCACCAAATACGACTACGATTTCGCCAGTGCGATCCTTCTTTGCATTGCCGCGCTGGTCGCTATGGGAGAGATCCTGAGCGACTGGATCCGCCGGAGACTGCGCTGATGAATAGCCCATCCCGCTATCCCACCCGCTATCACCGCTACACCCGCCGCGAGACCTATGCGCATTGGGGCTGGACGATCCTATGCGTCGCCATCGTCGTCTGGGCCATGCAGGCGATGGAGGTCCAGTGGCATTTCCTCGCGGATGCCCATGTGCAGGCGATGGATCTTGCGGACCGCCTGTGGCCGCCACGCTGGGATTATGCCCCGCAGATCCTCGGACCGCTGATCGAGACGGTCCATATCGGCACACTGGGCACGATGATTTCTTTCGTGCTTGCCGTGCCTGTGGCCTTCCTGGCTGCCAGCAACACCACCTACAACCGGATAAGCTGGGCCATCGGACGGGTAATCCTTGTGCTGTCGCGGTCCATCAATACGGTGATCTGGGGGCTTTTGTTCGTGGCGATCTTCGGCCCCGGCCCGGTGGCGGGGATCTGCGCGGTCGCCGCACGCTCGGTCGGCTTTATCGCGAAACTGATCGCGGAAGCCATCGAAGAGGTCGATCCGGGCCAGATCGAGGCGATCGAGGCGACGGGCGCCAACCGCTATCAAGTCTGGGCCACCGCGATCTGGCCGCAGATCCAACCCGCACTTATCGGGACCACGGTTTACCGCTGGGACATCAATATCCGCGAAAGCTCGGTCTTGGGCTTCGTCGGCGCCGGCGGCATCGGGCTTTATCTTTACTCCTCCATCAACTCCTTTGCCTGGAACCAGGTTCTGCTGATCCTGTGCGCCATTCTGGTGCTGGTCATCGCCAGCGAGTTCATCAGCGCTTGGGTGCGGGAGAAGGTGACGTGACAACCACATGCCTGCCGCTGCAGCTGGACCGGCTTGCCGATATCTCGGACCGCTATGACGGGTATCTGGTCGATCAATGGGGCGTGCTTCATAACGGGGCCGACGTCTACCCCGAGGCGCTGGCCGCGCTGGCCGCACTGAAAAAAGCCGGCAAAAAGGTGATCATCCTGTCGAATTCCGGCCGGACAGGTGCGGAGAACGCACATCTCATGGCCGCAATGGGGATCGGGGCGGAACTCTATGACCGTATCCTCTCGGCCGGCGATGATGCCTATGATGCGCTGATCGGACAGCGTGACCGGGCCTATGCCGGGCTTGGGCGCAAAGTGTTGGTGCTCGGTCGCAAAACCGACCGTCCCCCCCTGCTGGATCACGGTTATGAGCAGGTTGCCCATGCCCGGCAGGCGGATTTCGTCTTTCTTCTGAGCATGGAGGTGGCCGACCGGATTCCGCAAATCTGGCTGTCCGAATTGCAGATCGCGGCCCGGCTTGGCCTTCCCCTGATCTGCGCCAATCCCGACATGGAACGGGTGAACGGCGAGGGAGAGATCCTGGTCGCGCCGGGTGCCGTCGCCGCACTTTATGAGCAGATGGGCGGGACCAGCCATTACCACGGCAAACCCCATCCAAGGATCTACCGCACGGCGATAGTCGAGTTGGGACTATCGCCCAGTCGAGTGCTTGGGGTCGGGGATTCGCTGCTGCACGACGTAGCGGGCGCGCAGCAAAGCGGTCTGGACAGCCTGTTCGTGCTGCATGGGGTTCATCGGGACAAGATCGACGTGTCGATACCGGAAACGCTTATTCAAGAGATTGCAGCGCATGCCCCGCATCGCCCGACCTGGATGATCGACCAACTGCGCTAAAAGTTTGGTCCAAAAATTCGATGGTGCGGCCCTTCCTGCCCCCCGGCGTTGTGCGCAGTCTCAGCCGGTTGCCTCTCGCCTTGGACCTTTTTTCGGAGCGTCCGTGTCACGCGCCATCACATCGTCTCTATGCAGGGGGGCTGTCTGAACCGGCATCCGGTTGAAATGTTCCCGCAAGAATCGGAACCGGATTGCCGACCATGCGAACGGGTCTGAAAACCCACTGCGATAAGCCATTGCAAACACCCAAGCCTATGGTGGCCACCGTCTGGCGACCAAGGGTCGGTGTCGGGAGATCTGCAGCACTCTTGGAATACTTGGGGCGAATGGACTCCCCCGGCCAAGCTGTTCGACTAAACTGGCGCAAGTCATAAGCGGAGCGGATTTCCAGATGGCCAAGGGTGAAAGGGGTTCCATTGTCGACCCCCAACTCGATAAACCGCTGACCGAACTGCTGGCACAGACGGAAAAGGAACCGATCTCGCCATGCGCGAACTCGCAAGGCCACTGGAGGACGTCCGCCATCGCCGTGACGGTGGGGCCCGATAGTCGTCGGCCGGTTTCTGCCCAGCGATTATTTCGGACGGAACCATCCCCGCTCTGCCGCATTGAATTCGCAAGGTCAGCGGGGTGGAAATAAGGTCAATGTCGGACGACATCCTCAGCCATATCCCGGCGCTGCGGGCCTATTCGCGGGCCTTGTGCCGATCGGTCCCGGATGCCGAGGATCTTGTTCAGGAAACCCTGCTTCGCGCGATTGAAAATGCCCATCGCTACCACCCCGGCACCAATATGCGTGCCTGGCTTTTTACCATCATGCGCAACCGTTTCTTTACGAACTGCCAGAGATCTGCCCGCGAACGCACGGGTGCGGCGGATTGCGCCTCGCTGGTGCCGCAGGTCAAGCCCAATCAGGAATGGCATATGCAGGCGACCGAACTGAAGGCGGCGCTGCGCGAAATGCCGAACCACTATCGCGAGGCGATCATTCTGGTGGGGGCGCTTGGCGAAAGCTATCTGGACGCGGCCCGGATTCTGAAATGCGACATCGGCACGATCAAAAGCCGGGTGAACCGGGCGCGTTCGATGTTGCGAAAGGTGCTTGAGCCGGCACTCTGACCCGCTGGCCGCTGTCCAAAAGCATTGGCGCGGCCATTTTGACCCTTCCCGCAGGAAGCTGACGGATGGCTCGCCAGACCACCACCTTCACGCATGAAACCACGGCGTCCGGCCCAAGCCGACAGCCCCCTATGCTTGGATCATTTGTCTCCTTTGCCGAGCCGTTCCAGATCGATTCGCAGCAGCGAATCCAGCCTACCCTCACGGTAATCCGGATGCGCCTTATCAAGCGGCGCCTTCACTGTCAGGAACAGCGTCTGGCCATTCTCGCTGACCTCCAGACTATTGGGATGAGCCGGCAAGGACATGCGCTCTTTCACGTCGTGATCCTTTTGCGCCGATCTGACGAAGGCAAGGCCCTTGTCCTCGTCCAGCGCGATCATACGGATATGTTCGAATCCGCCCTCTTCATCCTTCAGGCCAAGCTGGATGGTGTCGAGGATCTGCCCGCCCTTCGCGTCGATCACGGTCAGTGAACCGTCCATCGTATTGCCGGCGTAAAGCCGGCCCGTGCTCCGGTCGAGCGCCAGCGCAAAAGCGCGGCGCGGCAACTGGATCTGCCGGATCGGGCGCAGGTTGCCGGCATCAAGCACATGGATGACACTCGGCGTGCCCTTGTCAAAGGAGGGGACCGAGGCGACGAAGATCAGCCCCACTTCGGCCAATGCACCACCTCATAGGCGCCGGGAATGCCGTCGGTGCGGATATCAGTCGCAGTGCCGAGGTGAAATGACGGCAGGGGGTCAGCTATCCGGCCAACCCGCCAAGCGCGAACGAGCCAACAAGCGCGATGATCGCCCCCATTCCGCGCAACGCAAGCGTGCCCTGATACGCGCGTCCCAGCCGACCGACACCAAGACCCGCCAGATGCAAAAGCAGCGTCGCCAGAACAAAACCCGTCGCATAAGGGACGAGGTTGCTGCCCGCAGGCATCTCGGCGCCATGGGCGTGGCCGTGGAAAACGGCAAAGATGGCAACGACCAGACCTGCCGCCCACAGCGGCGCACGCAGCGCCAGCATGACGGCAATCCCGATCACGATGGACGAGGCGGCGATGCCTGCCTCAACGGCGGGAACCGGAATGCCCGCCGCGCCCAGCAATCCGCCAGCGATCATGGCCAGCGGAAAGGCAAGGAACAGGACCGGCGCCGCCGATGCCCCCAGCGAGGCCGCCCACAGACCCACTGCGATCATGGCAACGACATGATCCAGCCCCAGCAAGGGATGCAAAAAACCCGTGGCGAACCCACCGGCATGCAGATACCCGGGATGGGCAAACGCTGCTGCGGGGCTGAGAATCAGAAACAGCGTAAGCGCGACACGCATGACATGGCCTTCCAAAAAGTGTTGTTGTTGTTCCGACCTCGCCGCTCAGGCGATGCCGCGTTCCTTGACCGCCGCATAGCCGCCATCGACATCGGCAACATTGGTGAAACCAAGCCCGGTCAACGTCTCGACCACCGGGCCCGAGCCGTTGATGGAGCCGCAGAAGACGACGATGCGCGCATCCTTCGGCACCGTGGCAAAGGGTCCGGCAAAGACCTCGGCCACCAGCGACTTGGGCAGAATGACGGCCGAGGCGATCTCTCCATTCTCGGCGCGGCCCTTGGGCGCACGCACGTCGATCAGCAGATCGACCCCCAACAAATCGGCAGGCAGGTCGGCGGCGGTGATACGATTGGACATGATTTCTCCTTCAGGATTTGGGGGCCGCGTGGATCGGATCGACCCAGTAGACGGCTTCAGGGGGCTCGATCGGATCGACATCGGTGATGTTGACCACCACCGCCTCGTTGTCCGAGCGCACCAGCACACATTCCAGCACCTGATCGGGGTCGGCGTTGATCTCTTGATGCGGAACATAGGGGGGAACGTAGATGAAATCGCCGGGACCGGCCTCGGCGACATATTCCAGCCGCTCGCCCCAGCGAAGCCGCGCCTTGCCGCGCACGACATAGATCACGCTTTCCAGCGGTCCATGATGATGCACGCCGGTCTTGGCATCGGGTTCGATGGCAACGGTGCCGGCCCAGATCCTTTGGGCACCGACGCGGGCGTGATTGATCGCCGCCTGCCGGAACATGCCGGGGGTCTGGGCGGTATTGGAATCGAGCTGATCCCCTTTGATGACCCGCACGCCGTCATGTTTCCAGCGCGGCGCCTCGTCATGGTCATGGTCATGGGAGTGATGATCGTGGTCGTGGGGCATATCCTTCTCCTTCTGCGGTCGCGCATATCGGCGCTTACCGGTTTTATTCTGCTGCCAAATGGCGGGCGCGGAGGAATACTTCCTCCATGCGCCAATGCTGGTTCGGATAGCGCCCGTCCCATTCGTCCCAGCCGTGATGTCGCCGCATCTCGCCCATCAAGCCGGCGCGATGCGTGGTTTGCGGGTCGAACCCCTCGATGCGACCGGCATCCGGCCCGACAAAGATAGCATCTTCGCGGCAATAAAGTTCGCACATGAAACAGGTCTGGCAGTCGCCGGGCCGGGCGATCTTGGGCAAGCCGTCGGGCATCCTGTCGAAAACCGCGGTCGGACAGACTTCGACACAACGTCCGCAGGCGTTGCAGGCCTCGGCCAAAATGAATTCGATCATGACCCTGTCCTTGCTATTGGTTCGGGAAAGGCGCGCAGCCGGTCCAGGCCATGCACGCTGATCCGGCGGGCCCATGCAGGATCGGTGGCGGGCCGGTCCACGCGCTGGTGGATGCCGCGGCTTTCATTACGCAAAAGCGCAGCCCTCAGCGACCAGCGCGCCGAGGCCACAAGTGCCGCCAGTTCGCGCGCCGGCCGGTCCGCTTCGGCAAGCTCGCGCCATGCTTCATTCAGCCCGGTCAGGCTGGCGCGCATCTGTGCCTCGTGCCGGAACAGCACCTTGTCATAGGACAGCATCGCATCCTGCACCCGGGCAAGGATCGCACCCTCGTCTATCCGGCGGCGTCCCGTAGGGTGCAGCCCGGCCCGTCCGGCGCCGCGCGCACCGCCGCGGCGCTGGCTGCGCAAGGCGAAGCGGGCCGCACCCGCCCCGGCCCATCGTCCCGAGGACAGCGCCCATGCCGAATTGATATTGCCCCCGCCCGAGATTGCCCCGGCCACCAGTTCGCGCGTGGCGGCGTCCCCCGCAACGAAAAGGCCCGGCACCCCGCTGGCGCAATCCGGGCCCTCGACCCGCAGGCCGCCTATACCGCGCACCGTGCCCTCGCCATGCAGCGTGACCTCGAATTTCGCGGCATAGGGATCGATGTTCCAGCGACGGAACGGCAGCATGAAATTGGGCGAGATGGTTGGCACCTGCGCCTGAATGTCGGCCGGTGTCCGCCCGAGATCGGCAAAGACCCGGCCCTGCATCAGCGCCTGCGCCAGCGGCCGGGTGATATCCGGCCCGGATATGGGCAGAACCTGTCCCGTCTCGTCATAATAGGTCGCAAAGGCGAAGGACATCGACCGTGTCATCGTCGTGCGCGCCGGGGCAACACAATAGACCGCCGTGAACTCCATGCCGGAAAGCTGCGCCCCCACCTCGGCCGCCATGAGATAACCGTCGCCGGTGTTGTTGCGGGACCCAAGCAGGTGCGAACGAAAGGCCGTGCCACCGGTCGCCAGGACCACGGCCCCGGCCTCGACCTGCCAGGTATCGCCCTGGGGACGGCGAATGCCACGCGCACCACCGATGCTGCCATCGGAATGGCGCAGCAGTTCCCGGGCAGGGGCGTGGTCGATAATGGTGACACCGATACCCTCCAGCCGCCTGCGTAGTGCGCGCATGTATTCCGGCCCTCGCATGGCGCGGTATTGCGGCTGTCCCTGCTCATTGCGCGGAAAATCATAGACATCGGCAAGGGTCGGCAAGCTCTGCCATGTCGTTTCAAGGATGCGTTCCATCCAGGTCGGGTCGTTCAGCCCGCCGGATTGCGCAAGCCGGCGGGCGATGGCTGCTGGCCGGTCGGCGGGGGGAACCCACCAATGACCCGGCCCGGCCGTCGCGGTTACCCCCGAGGTGCCCAGCCAGCCCTTTTCGACCAGCACGACAGAGGCCCCTGCCCGCCGGGCGTCGATGGCGGCCCAGGCACCGGCCATGCCGCCGCCGATGACCAGAACATCGGTCGTGATTGCGAAACCCTGTCTCAATGTGCCGCCCCGTGCCGCACGCCCAGCCAGTCCAGCAACGTCCCGCGGACACGGGCGAATTCAGGATCGGCCACGTCGCGAGGCCTTTCCAGCGCGATGCGTTCCTGATGGGCGATGACGCCTTCTTTCATCACCAGCACGCGATCTGCCAGCAGGATCGCCTCTTCCACGTCATGCGTGACCAGCAGGATCGCGCAGCCGTGGCGCTGCCACAACTCGGCCACCAGCGCCTGCGCCTTGATCCGCGTCAGCGCATCCAGCGCCGCGAAAGGTTCGTCCAGCAGCAGCAGGTCGGGTTCGCGCACCAGCGCCCGCGCCAGAGCGGCACGCTGCGCCTCGCCCCCCGACAGCACCTTGGGCCAGACGTCAGCGCGGTGGCCAATGCCGACCTCAGCCAGCGCACGTTCGGCCCGTCGGCGGTCGGGCCGGCCGGGCAGGCCCAGGACGACATTGTGCCAGACCCGTTTCCACGGCATCAGCCGGGGCGCCTGAAAGGCGATGGCGCGGCGGGCGGGAACGGTGACCTCTCCCTCGAACTCGGGGTCCAGATCGCCCAGAATGCGCAGCAGCGTTGACTTGCCGCATCCCGAGGCGCCCAGCAGCGCCACGAACTCACCGGGCCGGATGGTAAGGTCCAGATTGTCGATCACCCGGCGCGGGCCAAAGGCGCGGCTGAGCCCCCGCACCGCAACGGCCGCCGGGTTTCTCAGGTTCCGGTAAAGCTGGGTCGCCATGACAGGAAGATCCTTTCCAAGCTGCGCACCACCAGATCGACCGCAAGGCCGAGCAGGGCATAGACGACAAGGCAGACGACGATCACGTCGGTCTGGAAGAATTCGCGCGCGTTGGCCATCAGATAGCCGACCCCGGCGGTGGCGTTGATCTGCTCGCCAAAGACCAGCGCCAGCCATGCGATGCCCAGCGAATAGCGCAGACCGACCAGCGCATTGGGCAGCGCACCCGGTAAGATGACATTGCGCACCAGCCCGACGCGACCAAGGCCCAGCGTGCGCCCCGCCTCGATCAGCGATTGGTCGACGCCGCGAATGCCCGCATAGACGTTGAGATACAGCGGAAATGCGGTCGCAAGCGCGATCAGCGCGATCTTCGGCGCCTCGCCGATGCCGAACCAGATAATCAGCAGCGGGATCAGCGCCACGTTCGGCACGGTGCGCAGCATCTGCATGGGCGCGTCGATCAGGTCCTCACCCAGCCGGGTCAGACCGGACAGGACGGCAAGTGCAACGCCGATGCTGCCTCCGATCAGAAGCCCGCTCATCGCCCGGCGCATCGAGACGACGACGGCGTCCTGCAACTCACCGCTTTCGACCAGCCGGGTCGCGCTGGACAGCACCGTCGCCGGACCCGCCAGCACCTCGGACGGCAGGACGCCGGTGACCGAGGCGGCGTGCCATATCAGCACCAAGGTCACCGGGCCGATGGTCCGGCGTATCCAGCGCGGCACCTGTCGCCCCCGCGCCGTCGCCGGTTTCAGCCGCACCTGCCCATCCGCCGCCGGGGTCGGCCGGACCTCTCGCATGGCAGTGGTATAGGCGGGATCGATCTGGGTGATGCTCATGTCAGTTCGACGCGATGACAGGCAGGTCGCGATAGACATAGGACGACAGGTTAAGCGAGCCGCTCAGCACCCCGGCATCGACCCAGGTCGTAAAGACATTCTGCAGGCTGGCGACAAAGGCGTCGTCGATGGGCAGTCGCTTATAGGCGGTCTGCTCGGCGTAAAGCGGCTCGACGGTGGCACGGTCCTGCTTGGAGAAGCCTTCGTAGAAGCTCAGGAAATCCTCGCGGTTCTCGCGGGCCCATTCGTAGCTTTTCTCGATCCGGGCCAGATAATCGTTGATCGCCTTGATCTTCGCGGGGTCTTCAAGGGTCTTTTCGGTCACGGCATAGACGATATTGCCGGTATTCACGCCTTGGCCGTCATAAAGCTCGCGCGCGCCAAGCACGCCGATGCTGCGCGCCTTGTAGATACCCCAGATCGCCCATGCGTCGACCCCGCCGGACTGGAACGCAGCCGAGGCATCCACTGGGGTCAGGAAAGCCAGCTTCACGTCATCCTGGTCTATCCCGGCCTTCTTCAGCGTGCCCAGCGTCAGATAATGCGCCACGCTGCCCCGGGTGGTGGGTGAGATGGTCTTGCCCTTCAGGTCCTCGATGCTCTGGATCGGGCTGTCCTTGGGCACGATGATCGAGGTGCCAAGCCCGCCATTGTGAAAGGCGGCGGCAATCTTGATCTGCGAACCGCCGGCGATGGCACTGACGGCCGGGCTGTCGGCGGACATGCCGATGTCCACCGCCTCGGCCTTCAGCGCCTCGTGCAGGTTCACTGCGGCGGGATAGACCGACCATTCGATTTCATAGGGCAGGTCGTCCAGCAGACCGGCGGCCTCAAGCCGGGCGCGCTGCTCACCCACCTGATCGCCGATGCGAAGGGTGACGCCTGTCAGATCCTGCGCACCCGCCTGTGTGGCCAGCGTCAGTGCGGCGGCGGCGAAAAGCGTGCCGAACCCGCGACGAGAAATTGCAGTCATGATGGTTCCTTTCTGTCACTCGGCCGCGATGCGCCGCGAGGTGTTTCGGTTCACCGGCTTCGCCAGCCCCAGCGAATCGCGGAAGGTCGTGCCTTCGTATTCGCGCCGGAACAGCCCCCGCTCTTGCAGGATGGGGATGACGGTGTCGGCAAAAACCGAAAGCTCGTTGGGAAGCGAGTTGTTATAGACGAAACCGTCCGCCGCTGGCTCTTGGAACCAGCGTTGGAAGGCGTCGGCAACCTGTTCGGGCGTGCCGACGAAATCGGTGCGCGGCGTGGCAAATCGATGCGCCGTCTCGCGCAGCGTCAGGCCGCTCTCGCGCGCCAGCCGGATCACCCGCTCGGAGGTCGAGCGGTTCGAGTTCTGCGCAAAGCGCCCTACATCCGGGAACGGCGCATCCAGATCGTATTGCGAGAAATCGTGTTCGTTAAAGGACCGCGCCATGATCAGCAGCGCATCCTCGATCGAGGTCAGGGCAATGAACTCCCGGTATTTGCGTTCAGCCTCTTCCTCGGTCGAACCGATCACCGGGCGCAGGCCGGGCAGGATGAACAGCTCGTCCGGATCACGGCCGAACCCCGCCGCCCGCCGTTTCACATCGGCGTAATAGGCGCTGGCCGAGCGCAGGTCGTCGTCCTGCACGAAGATCGCATCCGAGCGCGCCGCCGCGAAGTTCCGGCCGTCTTCGGACGCGCCGGCCTGAAAGATGACCGGCTGCCCCTGCGGCGAGCGCGCGATGTTCAGCGGCCCCTCTACCTGAAAGAACTGCCCATGATGGTCCAGCCGGTGCAGCTTTTCCGCGTCGAAGAACCGGCCGCTGGTCTTGTCGTGGACCAGCGCGTCGTCCTCCCACGAATCCCACAGGCCTTGCACCACGTCCAGATGTTCGGCGGCAAGCCGATAGCGGGTCGCGTGATCATAATGTTTTTCGCGGGAATAGTTGCGGGCCGAGCCTTCCAGCCAGCTTGTCACAACGTTCCAGCCAGCCCGCCCGCCCGAGATATGGTCGAGCGAGGCGAACTGCCGCGCCACGTTGAACGGCTCGGCATAGCTGACCGTCAGGGTCCCGACCAGTCCGATGCGGTCGGTAACCGCCGCCAGCGCCGACAGGATGGTCAGCGGCTCGAAGCGGTTCAGGTAATGCGGGCTGGACTTTGGCGTGATGTGCACGCTGTCGGCGACGAACAGGAAATCGAACTTCGCTGCCTCGGCGATCTGTGCCTGCCGCCGGTAATAGGCGAAATCGGTCGAAGCGCCGGGTTCGGCGTCCGCGTGGCGCCAGTCACCCCATCCGGTGCCGTTGCCATGCATCATGAAGCCCAGTTTCAGCCGTCGCGCGCCCATGGTGTCCCTTTCGTCAAAAATCACGACAGTTGTTGCCGTCTTTTATTTGACTAGCCCTTCGGACGCTCTGGATGAATTCCAAATTTCCGCGGTCTCAGAGAAGATTTCCACGGTCGGCATGGGTTGCGGGGGGTTCGCATTCTCTGCCGCCGAAGGGGGGCGAATCATCCCGTCAGGATGCGGGTGCGATCTCGATCAGGTCGCGCAGTTCCTCGACCCGGAAATCGCCGATCACAACGCGCAGCGTCAGCACCCAGTAGCCATCAAGGGGCAAAAGGAATCGCCCAGCATCCACAACGCCGCAATCGGGCGCCGCTTCGTGGCGGAACGGCCCCAGCCCATAGGCGGGTTTCGACAGTTCAACCTCGACAGATTCAGGCGTAACCGGCTGACCGTCCAGACGCAGGTCCAAGACCCGGATCGAGACCAGCCCGACCTGCGGCGGCGACACGCCGATCTCGGCCGACAGGGTATCGGATGCGACTTGCAGCCGGATCTCGGGCGGGGCAGAGGGCAGGTTGCGGGGTGGCGGCGTATATCGCCACAGCGCCACGGTGGCGATGATCAGCACGACCAGCGCCAGCTCGATCTCGACGGCAACGCGCAGCGGGCGGCCATCGCCGCGCATGGCGCGCGAGGTCAGCAGCAGCCGGTTCGCCAGCGCTACCACCAGCAGCAGGCCGACCAACCCCAGCTTGGCCAGCAGCACTTGACCGTAATCGGTGGTCCAAAGCGCGGCGGGATGGCCCAGTTGCACAAAGGCGATGGCGCTGCCCGAGGCCAGGATGACAGCCAGCACCCACGAGATCAGCCGCGAAAACCGCAACAGCCCTTCCCGATGGTCGCGGGCCAGATCGGCCAGCAGCGGCACCAGCGCACCAACCCAAAATGCCGCCGCCACGACATGCGCAGCCACTGCCGGACGCATCAGCAAGCCGGGGGCCGCCGTTGCCGCATGGCCCGAGGTTGCAGCCGCCAATCCGACCAGCAGCAGCGCCAGCAGGGCGGTGGCCCGGCCGGGCAACAGTGCGGCCAGCAATGCGGCTGCGGCGAAAACCAGCGCCAGTGCCGGCGCGCCAGTCGCCCCCTCGCGCCAAGGCGGCAAGGCCAGCAGCCCCGCCGGAGACAAGGCCAGCAACTCCAGCCCCTGAAAACCCCAAACCAGCGGCAGGATCAAAAGCCCCAGTCCCGCTGCGACAGACGACGGGCGACGGGGAGCATCCGACAGAAAGGCCCGGAACGCCGCGCCTCCGACGCCGATCAGCAGCGCCCCGATCAGCCCGGCACGCAGGATCCACAACGCGGCGCGCGTGGCCAGCGGTGCCCCCGGCGCGGCCGCAACCGCACCAGTTTCCTCGCCCAGCGAAAACAGGCTGGCTCCGGCCACCGGATGTCCGTCGCCCGATGTCACCCGCCATGACAGCAGATGGCTGCCCCGGTCCAGATCAGCGGGGATGGCATAGATCAGCCGGTTGCCCTGCACCTGCGGCGGCTCCAGCAACCGGCTTTGACCCGTGGCGGCGCTCAGCCGTGCGACCAACGGACGAACCGGCTCGCTGAAGGTCAGGGACAAGGTCGGCGGCGCGGTTTGCAGCACCACGCCATCGGGCGGGTCGGCAGAGATCAGGCTGGCATGGCACAGCGCCGCCCCGGCGGACCAAAGCAGCACGGCCAGCCCCACCAGAATGGATCGCAACATGCCGGCACCGATCATCGCGCCGGCAGAACGCGCAGCACCGGAGCGGGATTGTCGGCATTCGCGCCAGGTTCGATCCAGCGGGTCTGGATGTCGCCGCAGATCTGGATCACCGGAATGGCGATGGTGTCGGGCGCATCTGCCGTCAGGGTGGCGCGCAGACTGAAACCTTCCTTGCGCCCATCGGCCAGCGGCCCGCCCTGCCAGCCGATCTCATCCGGCAGGACCGAGACCTGCCAGCCGGGTTTTTCGACCGGCACGACATCCGCCAGCCCGACAGGCAGCGCCACGCGCAGGGCGGTGGTCGGTGCCCCGGCGCAGCCATGGCCGACGACAAACGCCAGCTCGACCGTCTCGCCCCGCTGCGCCTGTTCCGGGTTCAGATGGATATGCGCCATGGCAGGCATGGACAGCGGCGCGGCCAGCAGCAGCACCGTGATTGCGGTCTTCATTATCG
Source organism: Paracoccus methylovorus (assembly GCF_016919705.1). Lineage (NCBI taxonomy): Bacteria > Pseudomonadati > Pseudomonadota > Alphaproteobacteria > Rhodobacterales > Paracoccaceae > Paracoccus > Paracoccus methylovorus. The sequence goes on along the minus strand of NZ_CP070372.1, from coordinate 81,339 downwards.
GCTCCCTCGCCCTACCAGATTGAATCCAGACCCAGATGACCCAGCGCCTCATGGCGCAGTTCAGCCAGCCTGGGATCGCCGCGATGGCGGGGATAGGGCAGATCAACCCTGAGATCGGCCACGACGCGGGCCGGACGCGGGCCAAAGACGATGACGCGCTGCGCCAGATAAAGCGCCTCTTCCACGTCATGCGTTACCAGAACTGCGGTCAGCCCGCTCTGCTGCCACAACCGGGTCAGTTCGGTCTGCATCGCCAGCCGCGTCAGGCTGTCGAGCTTGCCCAGCGGCTCGTCGAGCAACAGGACGTTGGGCCGGTTGACCAGCGCCCGGGCCAAGGCCACGCGCTGTGCCATGCCGCCTGAAAGCTGGTGCGGATAGGCTTTGTCGAAACCCGACAGGCCCACCAGCTTTATGGCGTCGCCCACGCGGTAGCCCTCGGTCTTAAGCGTCCCTTGCGCCTCAAGCCCAAGCGCGACATTGGCCCGCACAGTGCGCCATGGAAACAAGGTCGGGTCCTGAAAGACCAGTATGCGCGAGGGGTCTGGGTCGGCCACCTCGTCGCCCGCCACGCGGATATGGCCCTGTGCCGGATGATCCAGCCCGGCGATCAGCCGCAGGAGCGTGGACTTGCCGCAACCCGATGGCCCCAGCAACGCGACAAAGGAACCCGGTTCGATATCGAAACTGATGTCGTCCAGCACCGGCAGCGGCGCGCCCTCCAGATCGAAGCGGTGCGAGACCGCCTCGATGCCGATGGCACTGCCCGCCTGTTGCGGGATGATCTTGAGGGCCTGTGCTACCACCGCACGACTCCTTTCTGCCAGACAAGCACCCTGTCGCGGATGCGGAAAAGAAGCGTGATCAGCCCCGAGCACATCGCCGCCATCACGAACAGCGCGGCATACATGTTGGCATAGGCCGCCCAGCCCTGCGCCCATTGCAGGTACCAGCCCAGGCCCGCCTCGACGCCCAACATCTCGGCCACGACCAGCACGGCGAAAGAGGTGGACAAGCCCATGAACAGGCCGACGAAAACATGCGGGAGCGCCGCCGGAACCGCTACGCGCAGGATCAGAAACAACGGCGAGGCCCCCAGCGTCCGCGCGATTTCGTAATAGTCGCGGTTGACCGCGGCGATGCCCGACCATGTCAGCACCGCCACCGGGAAGGCCGTGGAAAAGGCGATCAGGAACACGCTGGCCGAGCCTGAAGTGGGAAAGATGAAAAAGGCCAGCGGCAGCCAGGCGGTGGCGGGCAGCGGCCCGATATAGCGCAGCAGCGGCGTAGCCCAATAACTGACCGCCCGCGACCAGCCCATGCCGATGCCGATCAAAAAGCCTGCGATGGCACCGAAGAAAAAGCCCTTGGCCAGCAGCCAGACCGAGAACGAGGCACTGTAGAGTATCTTGGGCCAGTCATAGATGAACACCTCCAGCATGGCCTGCGGCGTGGGGAAAAACGGCTGCGGCAAGATGCCGGTCTTGGCGGTCAGCACCGTCCAGACCGCCGCGCTGATACCGATGGCCAGCAGCCAGGGCGCGCGCTCGGCGGTCCAGCGGCCGACACGGCCCAACCTGTTGCCGCCAAGGCCCAGAGCCGCCAGCACACCGCCGACGACAGCCCAGCACAATGCCAGTTCGCGCACCAGCGGCTGAAAGGTCAGGTCCTGCCAGAACAGCAGGATTGCCACGGCCGCGAACCACCCCAGCGAGGCAAGCAGCGTCACGCGCTGGACAGAGCCGGAGGGATGCGATTGCGCACCAACCCCGGTTGCAATTTCGATGGAAGCCATTCCGTCCTCCCTAGGCCGTCAGCACGTCGGCATAGACCCGCTCGGCGAATTGCTGTGGATCGGTCGAACGGCGGAAGACGTTGATGGCGCGCAGTTCCTCGGCATATTGCGCGATCTCGGTCTTCAGGTCGGCGCCCGTCGGCGTGTGGTCATGGGTCTGATCCTTGAGCACGGCGATCAGGTCCTCGACGCTGCGGTTCTTGGGCGCCTGCGGCAGAAACGCCTTGGCGGCATCCTCGGGGCGGGCCACGGTCCAGTCCTGCGCCTCAAGCAGTGCGCGGGTCAGTGCCCGGGCGGTCTCGGGGTCGTTACGCACAAGGCTGCCGCTGAGACCGGCGATGCAGCACACCCGGTTTTCGAAACCGTGATCCAGGTTCGAGGCGATCTGCACATATTTATCAGGTGTGTCGTTCAGCCAGAAATACGCCCGGGGATCGCCGTCGGCGATGGCATCGATCTCGCCCCGTTCTGCCGCGATCTCAAGCACGTCGGTCGAGAAGGCCCGCCATTTCACATCGGTTTCGGGGTCAATACCGGCCTGATGCAGCAGGATCGAGAAGAAATTTTTGCCCGGCGCAGCAAGGTCTGTGACCCCGATGGTCTTGCCTTTGAGATCGGTCAACTCCTTGATCCCGGTGGATTGCAGCGCAACCAGACGCGAGCAGCCGCCATGGGTCCCGGCGGTGATCTTGACGTCGAAGCCCTGCTCCAGCGCCTTGAGCCAACGCAGCGCCATGCCGACGCCGCCGTCCGCCTTGCCGGTGGCGATGGCCTCCAGCAGCGCCTCGGTCGAGGCACCGAAGTTCACGATCTCGACCTCGAGCCCGTGTTTCTCGAATATGCCATGGTCTTGCGCAACGAAGACCGGGGCAAGGCAGATCGCCGATGCGTTCGAGGCGAACCGGAGCGGTTTAAGGCCCCCTGCCCCCTGTGCACGGGCCAAAGAGCCGACGCCAAGACCCAGAAAAGGCGCGGCAAGCGCGACGCCGATGCCCGATCGCAGCAGGCCGCGGCGCGATGTGGTGACGATGTTTCGGTCCATGATGTTTCCCCTATTCAGCAGCGTGGCTGGAAGTGAATTCGGCCGCAACGCGCGCACGTACGCGCGGGATCAGGTCGCGGCCATATTGCAGCGCGTCCGGCAGCGGATCGAAGCCCCGGATCAGGAAGGTCGAAATACCCAGCCGGTAATAATCCAGCATCGCATCGGCCACCTGATCGGGGGTGCCCACCAGCGAGGTCGAGTTACCGTTGGCGCCTGTCAGCGCAGCGATCTCGGTCCACAGCCGCTTGTCCAGCCGGGCACCCCGGGCAGCGGCGGCCAGCAGGCGGCGCGAACCCTCGTTCTGCGGTTGATCGGGGTTGAGCGTGTTGACCAACCGTGGCTCGTCACCCGCCGCACGCAGCGCCTTGGCCTGCTCAAGGATACGTGCGGCCTTGGCCCATGCCGCGTCCTCGGTTTCAGCAAGAATGGGACGCAGCGACAATGAGAAACGGGGATTGCGACCATGGCGGGCTGCTGAGGCGCGGACGGCGGCGATTGTCTGGGCAACCTGTTCGTAGGTCTCGCCCCACAACGCATAGACGTCGGCATGCTGGCCGGCGACGTCGATCGCCGCCGGGGACGAACCGCCGAAATAGACCGGGACACCCTCGGGGCCTTTGGGCCTGATATCCGCCAAGGCACCCTTCACCCTGTAGTAGTCGCCACGATAGTCGAAGGGCGTTTCGCTGGTCCATTCCTGCCGGACAATATCCAGATATTCGCGTGTGCGGGCGTAACGCTCGTCCTTGGTCAGCCAGTCGCCATCCTGTTCCAGTTCGCGGTCGTTGCCGCCGGTGATGATGTGCACGGCAACGCGCCCATCTGTCAGGTGATCCAGCGTGGCAAGCTGTCGCGCGGCCAGCGTGGGCGCGGTAAAGCCAGGCCGGTGTGCCAGCATCAGCTTGAGCCGGCTGGTGACGCTGGCCACATATTGCCCGACGAACAGGCTGTCGGGTGTCGAGGAATGAAAGGCCAGCAGCACACGATCAAAACCGCCCGCCTCATGGATCGCAGCCGAGGCGCGGACAAAGTCGCGGTCGATGACCGGACCCCGACGCGGAATGATTTCCGAGGCGTTGTGATTGCCGATAAAGCCGATGAATTCGACGGACATGGTTATTCTCCTGATGTCAAAGCCCAAGCGCGGCGCGTCCGGCGACGACCAGAACGCTGTCTTCTTGCGGGCTGTGGATGCGGCCGCACAGAACGTCGCGGTAATGGCGTTCCAGCGGGTTGTGGCGGGCGATGCCGTGATTGCCGGCCAGTTTCAGCGCCCCTTCGACGGCAGCGATGGCGTTCTCGGTGGCGACATGCTTGATGACCCCGGTTTCGCTGGCCGAAGGCACCCGCTCTGCATCCGCCTGTTCGGCAGCCGAGGCGATCAGGCGGCGATTGACGGCGATACGCTCTTCGATGGCGCCCACGGCCTCTTGCATCCGGGGCAGTTCGGCCAGCGGCTTGCCGAGGTTTGCTGGAACCCGCGACTTCAGGAAGCCGACGATCCAGTCGCGGCCCGCCTCGGCCACCCCGGTATAAAGCGCGGCGATCAGCAGGTTGACCCAGGCCGAGGTTTCATCCCCGCGAATGGCCCATTCCGTCGGGCGCCGGATATCCGCCGCATGATCCAGCGGCAGCAGCACATCGTCGAACCGGACCTCATGGCTTGATGAGGCACGCAGCCCCAGCGTGTCCCAGGTCGGGACGATGCGCACACCTTTGGCCTGCATGGGAACAAGAAACTGCCCGACGCGGGCCTCGTCCTCGTCCGTGCGAGCCCAGACGATACCCCAGCGCAGCCCTTCGCTGCCGGTGGAATAGATCTTGCGACCAGACAGCAGCCAGCCATCGCCGGTTCGGCGGGCAATGGTCGCCGGCAGTCCGCCGCGCATTGGCGTGCCAAGCTCGGGCTCGACGCGCAGCGCGTTGATCAACGCCCCCTCGGTCGCAGCCTCGCGCACGACGCGCGCCACCAGCCCGGCGGGCCATCGCCCGCGATGCAGCGATGCCAGTTGGGCATATTGCATCACCAGCACCAGACCGACTGCCGGATCGCCACGGCCGATCTCGCGGATGACCTGCGCCGCGACCCCCAGTCCCGCACCCCGGCCACCAAGGTGCTGCGGGGCGGTCAGGGCAAGCAGCCCGTTTTCGCGCAGCGCCTCGACCTGCCGAAAGGGGAAGCTGGCCGTGCGATCGTCCTCTGCTGCAGCGGCACCGAATTCGTCGGCCAGCCTTTGCGGGGTTTCGATTTCGTCGAGCTGAGTCGTGATCGTGGTCATAAGCATCGGGCTAGGATCCTGCAGTTAAAACCACGACCACTTTAGTCGCGTTAACGCCGAGCCACTATTCCAAAGCCGGAACGGAATGGAGAAGATCCTGCCTCTTCCCGTCGCCAAGATAGAAAAACCAGACCCCGCGCGGCCCAACCCTGCCGCTGATCGCGGGGGAGTGCGCTTGCAGCGGACGGCGGCTGCAAGGCCATGGCTCGCAGGTCGATTCGACCCTTGCCTCTATCCTGCTTAGGCCTGCGCGCGCCCTATAGCACCGGGGGGATATCCATAGAGCCGCCGGAATGCGGTGGCGAAATTCGCGGCTGTCGAGTAACCGGCCAGCGCCGCAGCCTGCTGGATCGTGACTCGCCGCCGCTGAAGCGCATCATGGGCATCGGAAAGCCTGCCGCGCCGGACGTAATCGAATACGCTAAGGCCAAACGCCTCGCGGAAAAGCCGCTGCAAGGTGGCTTGGCTTACGCCCGCCGCTGCAGCGATATTGGCAACCGAGTTCGCACCGTCCGCATCTTCGCTGATGAAGTCGCAAGCGCGGCGAAGACGCGCCATTTCGGGCGGGGACAGACGCGACGCCTCGATCTGTGGTTTTGCCATGGCACCAAGCGTGGTGGCCACGATCTCGATTGCGCGCGATTCAAGATACATATTGTGAAGCGCAGGAAGCGCCGGGGCCGGATCAAAGACTTCGGCAATCAGGGAGATCATGCGTGTAGGCAAGGCCCAGCGATGATCCACAAGATCGTCGCCCAAGGCCGCCCCGCCGCCAGACAGACCTGCAGCCTCCATCGCCTCATCCGTCAGCCAGTCCAGATCGGCGGACACGACCAGATGCCGTAGACGTTGCGCACTGCGCGACACGCGCTGAAAGCGCTCGGTCTCACGGCACAGGAAGGCGGCTCCTATGGGGGGCATGGCGGCCGTACGGCCATAGGCGATCTTGCGCCGGCCGATGGTCAGATCGACCCGCCCCTCCAGAAAGAAGACACAGTTCAACCCCCGATCAAGCTGCGAGGTCACGGTGAAGGCGTGCTCTTCTACCGCATCGCTCAGGTGGATCGTCAGCCCCTCGCGCATGCGCCGATGCAGAAAGGCGCCCCGCATCAGCATCTGGTCGGCATCCAGATCCTCGGGGCTGTCAAAGCTGACACCGGGACGGGTCAGCATATCACTGACGCGCATCATAAGGCTGCGATCGTTGATCATCATGGGGACATGAGCTTTCGCAAACGATTCTGATTGGCGCGCAAAATCCGCGCCAATTGCGCGAATGGGCAGAGCTGCCCTATGGCATAGATGAACCTGACAGGATCTGTCAATTATACGGCAAAGGGTGGCTGGACGATGCGCAACGGTATGGCATGGCTATTGCGGGGAACCGCGCTTGGTCTTCTGACGGCGGGACCGGTCTGGGCACAAGACGCCAGCGTGATGCTGGACCCGGTGGTCATCGATGCCGAAGCCGATAATGCGCCCATCGCACGCAGCGCCGCATCTGCCTCCAAGACCCGCACCCCGTTGACCGAGACGCCGCAGGCCGTCAACGTCGTCACCCGCGCGGAAATCGAAAGCCGCGGCGCGCGCACCGTCGCGCAGGCCCTGCGCTATACCCCCGGCATCCATCCCGAACCGAACGGCGCCGATATCCGCTATGACTGGCTGTATATCCGCGGCTCGAACACTTACGGCACCATCTGGCTGGACGGGCTGATCCTGCCGGGCGATCCGAACAACTACGCCACGCCCACGATCAACCCTTATGCGCTGGACCGGATCGAGGTCGTCAAGGGGCCGGCCTCGGTGCTTTATGGCCGCTCTATCCCCGGCGGTCTGGTCAATCTGGTCAGCAAACGCCCGGAACGGCAGGCCAGCCACGAGGTGGTGCTGGGCTTTTCATCCTTTGGTGGCGCACAGGGCGGGTTTGACACCACTGGCCCCCTTAGCGACACGCTAAGCTATCGCCTCGTCGGGCAAGTCCGCAACAACCACACCCAGATCGACCGAGAGCGGGATCGTCAGATCATGCTCGCGCCCAGCCTGACATGGCAGGTCACGCCGGATACAGTTCTGACCGCCTTTGCCTATTACCAAAAGGACAACCCCGACAACTTCAACCCGCGCTTCTATCCGGCGACGGGCACGCTGATCGACAACCCGGCGGGCAACATCCCGCGCGATCTGTATATGGGCGACCCTTCGCTGAACGAGTTCAACCGCACCACCCGCGCCATCGGATACGAGTTCAGCCACCGCTTCAACGACGACTGGAGCGTCGGCCAGACACTGCGCTATGCCAAATCCGAACAGGATATGCTGCTGGTACTGGTCAACCCGGCCTTTGCCTTTGACGCACCGGGCACCGTGCTGAACCGTGCTTCGGCAATCTCGGACGACTATGTGACCAGCTTTAACGCCGACACCCGGCTTGAGGGTCGGGTCGTGTCCGGCGCGGTCGAGCATCGCCTGCTTTTCGGGGTGGATTACCTTCGCGCCGATTCCAGCACCAATTTCGGCAATGGCGTGGCGGGGGTGCCGCCGCTGGACTATCTGGACCCGGTCTATGGCACGGTGGACATTCCCGCACCCGCCGTGACCCGCTCGGCCCTGCAAGAGCAGACGCAGACCGGCATCTATGCCCAGGACCAGATGCGCTGGGGGAAATGGATCGGCACGTTGGGCGTTCGCCATGACTGGTCCCGGATCGAAACCCATAACCGCATCAGCGATGAGCGGTATACGAACAAGGAGGATCAGACATCGTATCGTGCCGGCCTGATCTATCTGGCCGAAAACGGACTGGCCCCCTATGTCAGCTATTCGACCGGCTTCCTGCCGTTGCTGGGTGTCGATGCCTTTGGCAACCCCTTCAAGGCGCAGGAAACCCGCCAATTCGAGCTTGGTGTGAAATATGCGCCCGCGGACGGACGCGGCATGATCTCGGTTTCGGTCTATGACATGAAGATCAAGAATGCGCTGACGCCCTATGATGCATACAGCTCGGTCCAGACCGGAGAGCAGCGGGTGAAGGGTGCCGAGATCGAGGCGAAATACGAAATCACCCCGCAGTTCAGCCTTGCCGCGTCCTATGCCTATACCGACGGCAAGGTGACCAAATCGAACAACCCGGTCGAACAGGGGCGCGAAATCCAGACCCTGCCGCGCCATCAGGCGACGCTCTGGGCGGATTACCGTCCCGGGCAGGTGCCGGGCCTGCAGCTTTCGGGCGGCATCCGTGCCATGTCGGACTATCAGACGGACAACAGCTACAACCCCGATCTGCGCATCCCCGGCCGTGGGCTGGTCGATGTCGCGGCAAGCTATGAGCTTGGCGGGCTTGGTCCCCAATGGGACGGCGCGGCGGTCCAGCTTGCGGTGACGAACCTGTTCGACAAGGAATATGTCAGCCATTGCCGCAACGCGACCGGAGGAAGCTGCAACTATGGCACTGCGCGCGAGGCGACGCTGAACCTCAGCTATCGTTGGTGACATGCGGGCCCTGATCCTTGTCCTTGCCCTGATCCTGCCCGCCATCGCGCGGGCAGAGATCGTGCTGACCGATGCCGCCGGGCGCGAGGTGCGGCTGGACCGACCTGCCCGCAACATCGCGACCAATGACAGCCTGCTGCTGCTGTCCCTGGCGCTGCTGGAGCCCGACCCCGTCGCCACTGTCGCCGGCTGGGGCGGGCCGCAGCGGCTGGATGCAGGTCTGAAAGCCGCTGTCCGCGCCCGCTTTCCCGCAGTCGATGATGTCCCGGAAATCGCCGGGGTGACCCCGGCATCAACCTCGGTCGAGCCGATCATCGCGGCGGCGCCCGATCTTTTCGTGGTGACGCTGTGGGACCCCGGCTGGCAGCCTTTGGCCGAGCGGCTGGAGGCGGCGGGAATCCCGGTGCTGTTTCTGGAGAACAGTGAAGATCACCGGATTGACCGCGTCACCTCTTCGGCGCGCGCGCTGCATCTATTGGGCCGCGCCATGGGCCGCGAGGATCGTGCCGACGCCTTTGCCGATTTCGCCTCGGCCCGGATGGAGGCCATTCGACAAGCCGTCCCCGCCGATGCGCCCCGGCCGAAAGTGTTGGTCGAAGGGCATGCCGCCGGTCCCTGCTGCGCCGTCCCCGGCCGCGACAACATGCTGGCCCAGATGGTGGCGCTGGCCGGCGGCGAAAGCTTTGGCTCGGGGGGGATCGCGGGATACGATGGCCGTGTCGCGCCCGAGACCCTGATGATCGACGGTCCCGCCATCTATGTCGCCACCGGCGGCGCGCATCTGGCGGGGGCCGGCGGCTTCGTCATCGGCGCCGGCATCCCGCCGCAAGACGCCCAGCAATCGCTGGAGCAGGTGCTTGCCGGCTCGATCCGTCGCAACATCCCCGCCGTGGCCGAAGGCCGCGCGCATGGCGTGTCGCACCAGCTTTCGATCTCGGCGCTGAATGTCGTCGTGACCGAATGCCTTGCCCGATGGATTCATCCCGAAATATTTGCCCATCTGGACCCGCAGGACACGCTGGACCGGATCAACACCGATTTCCTTGCCGTTCCCCTAAGCGGCAGCTTTTGCATCGACGCCCCCTGAAGGAACCCCCTCGTGACCCGCAAGCTTACCGCCCGCTGCCACGTCCGGCTGTCCGACCCGCATGCCATCATCGCCACGCTTTGCGCGCATCTGCAGGATCACCATGCCTGCCACCGCGTTCTGGATGGGGTGCATCATATCACCCTGCACAACGCGCAGGCCATGATCCGGCCAGCGTTGCCGGTGACGGAAATCAGCATCGAGGCGCCTGATATCGAGCCACTGTATTTCATGCGTCAGATACTGGCCGAGCATGTCCTTGAACTGTCCGCGCCCGACCAGCCGCAGATCGCCTGGCAGGGCGATGGCAGCACCCTGGATCGCCCGCCGAACTTCCAGATCATGCAGGTCACGCGCGTCGAAACCATCACCCCCCGCATGCGCCGCCTGCATTTGCGCGGCGATGTCGGTCGCTTTGACCAGATGGAAGCGTTGCATCTAAACGTGCTTGTGCAAAAGGACGCACGCCATCCGCAATGGCCCCGCGTCGGGTCCAGCGGCCAGATTATATGGGATAATCCCGACAGCAGGCCCGATTATCGCAAGTATACGGTGCGCGAGGTCGAACGCGACCGCGCCACGATCCTTGTCGATTTCGTATTGCACCCCGAGGCCGGCCCCGGTTCGGCGCTTGCGGATACGGCACGGGAGGGCGACGAGATCGGCATCGTCGGGCCGGGTGGCGGTGGGCTGAGACCGGCCGATCACTATCTTTTCGCGGGCGATGAAACGGCACTGCCCGCCATCGCGCGAATGCTGGACGCACTGCCCCCCGAAGCGCAGGGCCGCGCCTTTATCGAGGTCGAGGATGCCGCCGAGATCCAGAATCTGGCCACGCGTTCCTCGGTGCAGGTCGAATGGCTGATGCGCCGCGGTGAAACGGGGGCCCAGCTTAAACATGCGGTTTGCGCGGCGGGTCTGCCTGATCCGGCACAGGGCAGCCGCTATCTTTGGGTGGGCTGTGAATATTCGGCATTCCGCGCCATCAGGGCTTGGCAGCGCAACGAGACCGACCTTGAAAAGGGCGAACATCTGGTCGTAAGCTATTGGCGACATGGAGAAGCGGCTGTTTAGGCACCGGCGCAGCAGTCCAAAGACGGGCTGGCTTGTGTGCGGCGCGGTGATTGCTTTGAGGGGGATTTCCCCCATTCAGAAACTCTGAAACCGCAGGGGTGATGGCGATGGCATTCGTTCATTATGTTGTGGAACAGGCACGGGAACGGCTGGTCATGATGAATGAGGCGGCCGACATTCTGGATGTTGCCCGCCATCTTCAAGCCGGAACCGACATGGTCGTCCTGCACGATGGGCGGGATTGTCTTTCGGGCATTCTCACCAAGACGGATCTGGTCGAACGGCTGGCCCGAGGGGAGCATCTTCACACCCATGCACCTGTTTTCACGGTCATGCGCCGAGAGGTGGTGACATGCAGGGAAAGCGATGACCTCAGGGCGCTTTGGTCGTTGATGCAAGAACGGGGGCTGAAAAACCTGCCGCTTGTCGATGGCGCGGATCACCCGGTCGGGGTGCTGAATGCGCGCGATGCTCTGGAATGCCTATTGCGGGAAACCGAGAATGAAGAGGGGCTGCTGCGGGACTATATCATGGGTTTCGGCTATCGGTGATCCCTCAAGACAACCGCTCTCGATCCACGCTGCAACAGCCGCGATCCCGCACTCACCGTGAAACTACGGTTCTGCCGCCGATGACCGCCGGATAACCAGTTCGGGCAAATCGGCCATGACGGTTCTGCCGGTTCCCTCGATCCGGTCGAACAGCAGTTGCACGGCTGCCTCCGCAACCATGGGTAGATGCAGATCAACGGCGGTCAGGGGCGGCTGGGACAGCTTGGCCCTCAGGCCGTCATAGCGGGTGACGATGCGCAACTGGCCGGGGATAGCGCGGCCAAGATCTCGTGCGGCCCGGACCGCTCCGCTGGCAAAGGCATCGACCGAGGCGAACAGGCCGTCGATCCCCGGATCGTCCCGCAGCAACCGCAATGCCTCGCGGTAGCCGATGTCTTCGCCCTCGGCTTCATCCAGTCTCAACAGCGCAGCCTGCCCCCCCCGACGTTCTGCGAAGGACAGCCAAGCCTGTTCAGCCTCGATCTGGCTCGACCGGGCACTGGAGCCGATCACGCCCGCGATCCGTCTGGCCCCTTGTTGCGCCAGATGCTCCAGCAGCAGGGTCGCCGTCTCGGCCGAGCGGATATCGACGGCGGGAATGTCGGGACGGCCCGGCACCGTGCCGATAGACACCACCGGCGTCTTGCGGCTTTCAAAATGCACCACGACCGGGTCGTCGCGAGCAGGCTCGACCAGTATCACGCCGTCAAAGCCCACCGAGCCATAGCTTTTGACCGAAGGGTGCGGCGGGATCAGGCACAGCGCAAGATCGCGGGTCAGCGCCGACATGGCAGCCGAGGCCGCGATCTCCATCAGAAAACCCAGTCGAGATGGCCCGGCGGCAACGGCGAAGGGCATCGATGAGGCCAGCGCGATCACCCCGGTCCGCCCGCTGCGCAGCGCCCGCGCCATGCTGCTGGGGTGATAGCCGATCTGGGCGGCAAGCTTCTGAATACGGTCCCGCGTGTCGGGATCGACATGTCTGCGACCACTGAACGCGTGCGAAACGGTCGTGACCGACACCCCCGCCGCCTTTGCCAGATCCGAGATCGTCGGTTTGCTCAAGATATTTCCATGCGCCAAGTGTTGACCGCCAGTTTAGCCGCAAGCCGGCCGGACCGGCAACAAAACGATTTGCACGAATCGATTATGTTGATAAGAAAATGCTTAGCAAAACGATTTGCATAGAAGCAAACGACACTTCCAACAGGGGAAAACCAATGACATCGATAAGGGATGCCAACCCAACAACCGAGCCGGTAGATACCATTCTGCCGTTCAAGGACTTGGTGATTTACGGGTTCCAGCATGTGCTGGTGATGGCCGCGTCGCCGATCACGGCGGTATTTCTGGTCGCCCAGACGCTGGGTTTCAATCCGGCGCAGACTGTATCAATCATCAGTGCGACGTTTCTTGTCTGTGGCTTGGGCTCGATCCTGCAAAGCTTTGGGCCGGCGGGTCTGGGCGCGCGGCTGCCCTTCATCATGGTGCCCGGCGGCGCGCCCATTGCAATCTTTCTAGCCATTGCCAGCCAGACCGACGTGCAGACCGCCGTTGGTGCCGTGCTGATGACCGGCGTGTTCTATTTCATCGCGCTGCCGGTATTTCGGCGCCTGCTGCGCTTCTTTCCGCCCATTGTGGTCGGCACGATGCTGCTGCTGGTGGCGGTGAATCTGGTCAAAATCTATGGCGGGACGATCACCGGACGACCGGATAGCGAGAATTTCGCCGATCCGGTCAACGTCGGGCTGGCGCTGGCGACCATTGCATTGACGGTGATCTTTTCGCGCGTGTTCACCGGCACGATGCAACGCATCTCGGTCATGCTGGGGCTGATCGCGGGCACGCTGCTGGCGGCCGCACTGGGCCGGCTGGACGTGACGGGAGTGATGGACGGGTCGATCATCGCGGTGCCGCATCTGTTCCCCTTCGGGATGCCGAAATTCGACATCATCGCCTCGCTGCCGCTCATCATCTTCTCGATCATCTCGATGGCCGAGGCCACGGGCCAGACCATCGCCACCGCCGAGATCGTGAACCGCAAGGGCGACGCCCATGCCATCGTTCCGCGCACCATCAAGGGCGACGCAGTCATGTCGATCATAGGCGGCGTATTTGGCACCTCGCTGATCATCACCTCGGGCGAGAATGTGGGTATCGTCCGGGCCACCGGGGTCCGCTCGCGCTATGTCACGGCGATGGCCGGAGTGCTCCTTGTCATCATCGCGCTTCTCGCACCGGTATCGCGACTGGCCAGCGTCCTGCCCGGCCCGGTGGTCGGCGGCACCGCCATCATCGTCTTTTCGATCATCGGCGTCATCGGCATTCATGTGCTAAGCCGGGTCGATCTGCGGGACCACGGCGCGATGTTCACGCTGGCCTCGGGGCTGGCAATGGGATTGATGCCGATCCTTGTGCCGGGTGTTTACAGCCAATTTCCGCAATGGTCACAGATGATCCTGGGCAATGGGCTGGCCATGGGCACCATCACGGCGGCGGTCGTCAACGCCCTTTTCGAATTCAGCGCATCCAAATCCCATGAAACCACGGAGCAAGCATGATGACCGACCTGCGCCAGTTCTTTGCCTCGGCCGAGGATGTGATCGTCGTGCCCGGGCGGCTGCTTCTGGACGACGGACCGCAGCGCGGGATGGCCGTCCTCTTGCGGGGTGGACGGTTCGGGCAGATCGGCGATCCCGCCGCCCTGCGCTCCACTCATCCGCAGGCGCGGGTGATCGAACTGCCGGATCATCTGATGATGCCGGGTTTCATAGACACCCACACCCATATGACGCAATCACTGGGCAAATCGCTGGTGTTTGGTGAACCGTCCGAGATTTTTCGTCGCATCTGGGTGCCGCTGGAAGGCAGTCTTGACGAGCATATGGTTTACCTGTCGTCGAAACTGGCAGCACTGGAATGCCTGCGCGGCGGCTTTACCACCGCCGTAGATGCCGGGACACGCTCGGCGGGTCATATCGGCAAACTGGTCGATGCCGCACGCGAGGTGGGGCTGAGGCTGGTCGTGGCGCAAATCTGCAACGACCAGGGCGGCACGGCGCAAATGCCTGAACACGACGAGATCATCCGCCGGGCCGAGGCGCATCTGGAGGCCTGTCAGGACGATCCGCTGATCCACGGCTCGCTTGCCATCTCGATCCCCGAGGTGGCCAGCGATGCGATGCTGCGCCAGATCTCGGCCATGGCGGCCGAAGCGGGCGTGACCTTCCAGACCCATGTGAACGAACATCTTGTTGCGGTTGAACGCTCGCTGGTCGCGAATGGGCGCCGCCCGCTGGAGCATCTTGCCCATATCGGCGCGCTTGGCCCGCAGACGCTGATTGCGCATTCGACTCTGGTCACGCCGTCCGAGCTGAACCTGTTGCGCGATACCGGCACGGCGGTCGCCTATAACCCCGTGGCCTCGGTCTGGAAGGGAAATGCGATTGCTCCGGCGATGCAGATGCGGGCGCTTGGCATCCGCTTTGGCCTTGGCACCGATGGCACAAGGGCCGACGGGTTCCGTCTGATGGATGCGGCAGAGACGTTGCAGCGCGCCGGTTATGGCCTTGCCTGCGGCGACAGTTCCTGTGGCGGCGGTTGGCTGTGGGTGGATGCGGCAACGCGGATGGCCGCCGATGCCAGCGGTCTGGCGCGGGTGACGGGCCGCATCACCGAAGGGCTGGCCGCCGATTTTCTGCTGGTGGATCTGAACCGGCCCGAATTCACGCCCTCGCATGACCTGACATGGGAGCTGGTACGCTATGGCAACCGCGACCAGATCGACGCGGTCTTCACCAATGGCAGATTGCGGCTGTTGCACGGCTGGCCGGTGGACTGGGACGCGCATGCCCTGATGAGCGAGATCCGCGAGCTGGCAGCCCCGGCCCTTGCCGCCGCCCCTATCCAGCGGATCCACCCGACGGCGGACAGCCTGATCGCGGCGAGGCCGGCATGACGCTTGCGGCTTTTGCCTTGCTGTCGATGATGGTTGGCGCCTCGGCCTTTGTCCAAGGTGCGGTCGGCATCGGGTTTGCGCTGATCATGGCACCGATCTTTGGCCTGATCGACGCCAGCTATCTGCCGGTCACACTGCTGATCCTTATGCTGCCGCTGAATTTTCTGGTCGCGTGGCGAGAGCGGCAGATGATCGACCGGCGCGGAACCAGTTGGATCACGGCCGGGCGCTTTTTCGGAGCCTTCCTTGGCATGGCGGTGCTGATCGCACTGTCCGTGAGGCAATTGGAGGTCGCGGTCGGCCTGTTCACCGTATTGGCCGCCGTTGTCGCGCTGCTGTCGCCGCCATTCTCGCCCAGCCCTTCGGCGTCGCTGGGCGTGGGCCTTTTCACCGGCGTCACAGAAACGGCAACCGGCATCGGCGGCCCCCCTTTGGCGTTGCTGTATCAACATGCCCCCGGACCGGTCTTACGCTCGACCGTCGCCACCTGCTTTCTGGTCGGAGAGATGATCTCGCTGGTGATACTGGCAATCGCAGGTCGCATCGGACAGGATCAATTGCTGGCAGCCCTGTATCTGGTCCCGGCCGTGCTTATCGGCACCGGGCTGTCACGGTTGGTCCACACCCGCATCAACGGCCCGGCGCTGCGCGTGGCGGTGCTGACATTCTCGATCGTCAGCGGCATCGCGTTGATTCTGAAGGGCTGAAATCTTTGCGGGGGACGCGCAGTTTTCTGCAGGCATCACTGGCGGATCAGTGCCCGATTTGACTCTCCGCATCCCAAGGTTTAGGAAACTCGCCTGCCGAAAAGATTTCAGGCCGGTTTGGTTATTCCGGCCCCTGCCCAGCAGGATCTAGTCGTGCTTGCCACGAACCCGCGGCGCCACTTGGGGATGGTGCTGTCGTGTTCGGGTTTCCACTCGTTCAGCCCTGCCCGTTGCTTGAGAAGAACGATGGATAAACGAACCCTGATAATCGCCCAGATCCTCATCACCTTCATGATGGCCCTTTCCATGTCGGGCATCATGTCCGCCATCGGCATGGGACTGACCGCCGAGTGGCTGCATGCCTGGCCCAGGCAGTTCATCATCGCCTGGCCTATCGCTTTCATCCTGACGCAGGCCACCACGCGCGTTGCCTTTCCCGTGGCCTTCAAGCTTCGGCGGATGCTGTAGGCAAAGCAGAATCTGCCCTGAACTGCACGGATACTTGTGCTTCGAAGGGCATTTGCAGGTCAGGAACAACTCGGCTTCCTGCAGGTTGGCGCGGCAGGAGGTAACCGTGATAACCCGAGAACGTCCAACGGACACAGGCAACCCCGCCACCCATCTGCCGCGGCGGGAGAATGGGCAGGGAAAGCACGAAGGCGCCGCGCATAAGCCTGAAGAATTCGACGTAATGAACTCGGCCAAGCCCAAATATCTGCGGCAAGAAGAACCCCGCGAGCGCAACTCTTGGTAGAGCGTGGAACAAATATGCACTTAAGGGGTTATATTGCAGCACGAAGGGCGCCGGTAATCTCACTGCCTCGCGACAGGTCTCCCATGTAGGTGACCGCGCCTGACCTGCCGCCCCTGCGCTACGGCGCGGGGGCTTTTTCATAAAAACGCCCCGCCTTATCGGCAGGGCGTTATTTCATTGTGACCGCTGCGCCGCCCGGTCTTCGGCGTCCAGCTTGGCGATGATCGCATCAAACCGGCGCTCGGCTTCTTCGTCCGTCAAGGGCTTGTCGTCCTGTCCCTCGGCCTTGCGATAATTCGGGTCGTGCAATTCTGGCACATATTTTTGCCCCATAGCTCACCCCTCCTCTGACCGATAAGAGAACGCTAGCATGCACACGAACGCTTGCCGAATCCGGGAAAGAACATAGGCAGATTTCAGCCGATCACGGCGGAGTTAACATAAACTAAAGCTTTGCAGCCTCCGCGACTGCCTCCAGACAAGCGGCTTCGTCCCCTGCTGCCAGTGCATCGCGGGCGTTCTGTATGGCAGCTTCGCGATCACCTGTGGCAGTGCCTGCCTGAGCGGTTTCCGCAGCAGTCGGCTCACCTTCCTGCTGAGCCTGTGCATCCTGTCCAGACATCGCTTGGTTGGCATCGGTTTCCAAGGGGGCCTGCGAGCCGTCCTTGGCCACCCCTTCAGCGTCGGATGTAGCCCCATCATCGGTTCCCGCCGTCGCGTCGGATGGTGCCTCTGCCATAGCAGCGGGCGCGCTGTCTGGCTCTGCCGGTGGATCTTGTCCGGGAACAGCTTCCTGTTCAGTCGCGCTTTGAAGGGGTGCCAGCGATCCATCTTTGGATATGCCCTCGGCGCTTGGCGTTGATGTTGCGCCACTTTCGAGTGCGGCAAGTTCAGCAGCACAGTCGGCCTGCGCTGCCGAAGCAGTTAACGCACCGGCGGCACAAGCGGCCAGTAATCCCATGTAGATTTTCATTTCGGCCTCCTACCAAAATGGTCCGGTATAATACCGGGGGCGCGAGTAACAATTGATAACGCAATATGTTCCCAAGCCAGAAATATTTCGAAAATTGCCCTGATAGACTGATTAACAAAGTCTAACGGTCCGGAACTTGTGCATATGCCCCACGTTATCCCCAGCGAATAAACATCCTGCAGCATTCGTGCTTTATCCGGGAGGAACGGCTTTGAACTCAATCATCTATCTTGTCGGCCTTGTGGTCGTGGTTCTTTTCATACTTTCCATGCTGGGATTACGGTAATGGCCATTCAGGAACAGACAGCGCCGGGTCTGGGTAACGGTCGCGGCTACGTTGATATTCCAGCCATATTTGCCGGGGCAATCGTCGCGGCGGGAATTACCGTAGTTCTTGCAACCTTTTCGGTTGGATTGGGGCTGGGAAGCTTTTCCTTCGACGAAAATGGCGGAATCAGTGTTTTCATGCTGATCCTGACCGGCCTCGTGTCGGTAGTTTCACTGGTCGCGGCCTATATGCTGGGCGGATATATTGCCGGCCGGATGCGCCGACGCAGCGATGACGGTGCGACGGATGAAACAACCGCCCGCGACGGCATCCACGGCTTGGTCGTCTGGGGTCTGGGGATCGTTCTCAGTGGCCTTTTGGCGGCTGGCGCGGTCACGGGTGGTGTCAAAGCTGTTGGCGGCGCGGCCGGTTCGGTAGCAGAAGCCACGGGATCGGTTGTCGGCGGCACCGAGGGGGCAGGCCAAGTGGCCGGAGGACTGGTATCGGGCGCGGGTCAACTGGTCGGCGGCGTCGCACAAGGGGCGGGTCAGGCAGTCGCGCCGACGCTGTCCGACATGATGCCGCATGGGCTGCAATCGAACCCGATCGACTATATCAGCAATGCGCTGCTGCGCGCAAATACCAATCAGCCGGCGACGGCTCCGGGCATGCCAGCTGCGGATAATTCCGATGCCTCTGCAAGCGATGTTTCCGGCGTCCTTGTCAACGTCGTCACGACAGGCGAGATTTCAGAGGAGGATCAGAACTTTCTGCGCGAAACCGTTGCGGCACGCACCGGGCTTTCGCCGGCCGAGGTCGATGCCCGCGTAACGCAGGCCGTCGATCGCGCCAAAGAAATCCGCGCGGAGGCCGAGCAGAAACTGGAAGAAGCGAAGGCGCAGGCAGAGCAACTCAAAGCCGAAGCCGAGCAAAAGATCCAGGAAGCAAAGGATCAAGCCGCCAAAATAGCCGAGGAAGCGCGCGTTACGGGCATCCTCAGCGCCTTCCTTCTGGCGGCCTCCGCCCTTGTCGCCGCCGCCGCAGCTTATATCGGAGCGGTTCGGGGCGGGATCCATCGCGATGAAGGCCGAATTTGGAGCGGTCTTTCCTATCGCCGCCAATAGGATAAGCATCATAAATAGGACCAGCGCAGGACAGAAATTGCGCTGATAGAGTTTTATGTATATCGACCCAAATAGAAATAAAGCGCGCGCACCGCTAAATCATGTAACGACTGCCCGTTGGTTTAAGAAACCACGCTGTATGACCTGGATATTTTCTCACTAGATTTTCCGTGCAAGCTGCAGGAAAAATCTGACCATTTCGGCACTGGCATCCGGCCCGGCCGGATCAGTATAAGAGCCGGCAGGATTTCCGCCTGACCAAGCGTGACCCAATCCGTCGATCTTCCAATATTCCAGCAGCGCCACCCCGTCGCTTGTCGTCGTGGTTTCCCGGACATATCTGCGGCCGTTCGACTCGCTGGAGGTCTTGTCGAACAGGGTCAGTTCAGGACCCGCCGCAAGAACGTCCTGGGCAATCCGATCCGCATTGGCGGGATTGACGGTGTGATCGGTGGTTCCCTGAAAGATTATGGTAGGGGTCGCCCGGCGGTCCCCGGGCCGCGGCGGGCTAGCCCCTACGGTTCCCGCCATCGTGGCAAAGGCCGACGGAACATCCTGGGCGGCACCGAAAGGCAGGCCGGAATGGACCCCCACCCCCGCGAAGATGTCGGGGTAGGTCTGGCCCATAATCACCGCCATCGCTGCCCCCGCCGACAGTCCGGCCACGAAGGTTTCCGAGGCTTGGATACCGTGCAGCTTAGCGACATGCGCAGCTATACCGGCAAGGATCGCAGGCTCTCCCCGGTCGCGCCGCTGGTCGCCGGGACTGAACCAGTTCCAGCAGGATTGAGCGTTATCTCCGCGCGACTGCTGTGGATAAGCGACGACGAAGCCATGCTGTTCCGCCAAGGTGTTCATCCCGGTCCCCGCCGCAAAGTCGGCATGGGTCTGCGTGCAGCCATGCAGCATGACGATCAACCCGGTGATGCCCTTGAGCGCGCTTGAGGGAACATAGGTCAGATACTCGCGGGCACCTGCCTCACAGGTAAAATGATTGGTCGTCAAGCTGGCGCCGGGCACCAGCACGGCTGGAGCGGGGCGGACGTTCCGGTTCAACAGATCAGTCATGGCGGACAGAGGATTTTGGGCGTCGGTGTTCTCGGCCTTCCCCACTAATCCATGCTGCGCCAAGGTGCGGCGCACCAGATCGCTGGCGGCGCCGGGGCGCGCACCGGCAATCGCCCGACGCAGAGCGCCGATATCAAAAGGTTTCATGCTGGTGATCCTTGGATAGGGGTGATTAGTGAATACGGTCGGCAAGCGCTCGCCGGACGTCTGCCCCGGCTTGCAGCGCGCCAAGGACAGTGATCGAACCGATGACGGCGGTGGCCAGCTCCGGCGTCACATCGGCGGCAATACGCGCCAGCCCCACGACCTTGACGTGCAGCACCTCTCCGGCATCGCGGAGGGCTTCCAGTTCCGCACGGCTGTAATCGCGCAAACCCAGCTCCATCGTGTTGCGCTGGATCGAGCGGGTGACGACCTCTCCATGACTGTCCAACTGGTTGCGGATCGCCGTGCGGATGAAATCGCTTCGGTTCGAATAAAAGCCTTCCTGCACCAGAAGATCGATCCGGCCCAGATCGACAAAGCCCAGATTCAGCGTGATCTTCTCGCTTTCCGGCGTCCTCTCTCGTAACTGACGCATCGTCGGCACCTTTTTTCCATCCGTTTGGATGGTATATGGATGGTATTTCTTTACATTCAAGAGTGTCGCTGCGGATTGTGGACATAGGCAACCGGTCGCGACATGCGCCGGGTGCAGGCCCAGGTCACAGTCGCAGCGAATTGTCTATCTATCCCCGTACAAAGGTCTACGCTGCACATTCCGTCGACTGTCGACGGCAACCAGAGGAGCCAGAAGATGGCCAAGGGCATGAACAAACGAAAACGCGACGAAAAGAAGCCCAAGAAGGAAAAGGCCAAGGTGATCGCTGCCGCGCCCAGCACCAAGGATGTGGTGGCAAGCGTCGTGGCAAGGAAAGGCAGATGACGGCGCAAGGCCCCCAGCCACCTCGGGATCAGTCGGTGGCCAATGACCATGAATTGCGGGTCATGCAAGCCATCCTCCATAACTGCGACGCCATGGGCGTCGCGCCCGAGGAGGCGAAGCGCATGGCGATAAAATCCGTCGTGAACCTGCGCCGGGCTCAAGAGGGCGCATGATACAAGATCACGCGGATGCGACACGCACGACCAAATAAGGATCGAACCCGCCGGGCAGGTCATGCTGGCCGGCGTGAGTGAACCGATCAGGGTCGTCAACGGCCCGTTAACTGGCCGCAACTTCAGCTATTCCCTTTGAGCCGATTTTTCCCGATCAGCAAAGCCCCAGATAAACGTCCGGATCGTCGCGGGCAAACAGGCTGTGGCGGCTGTCGCCATCTCGCCTTCTGGATGAAATTCTTTCGCAGTTTGTGATCTTGCGCACATCGCCCGGCGATCCGTGCCGGTAAATTCATTCCTGCAGGCCACGGAGGAAATGGCTATTATCCAATGGGAGAAAGTTCATGCCGTACCAAAAATCGGATACGCAGTTCCAACCTTTGCTGTCGGATGAGGATCTGAATCTGATCCTGTCGGCCCTCAGCGTCTATATGCACAACTCGCGCTATCGCCCCGTGTACGAGAGGCTTCACCAGCAAGCGGCCTGTCAGGGCATGGCGCTGGACGCGGCGTGAAGGTGGACCACAGATGGTGCCGGGGCCGATGCCTCGATTAATGAGTATTTCTTTTATCGGCCTGCTGCGGCCGGGTGGGATGCCGGCACCCGGAAAACGCCTCGTCCTCGTCGGTGCCGAAGGGCGTCATCAGCGCCTCGGGGTCACTGATCTGAAGGCCGCGGCGGCTGCCGGTGATGATTTTCTTGCGTCTCAGTGTCGAAAAGGCGCGACTCACGGCCTCTCGGGTCGCCCCGATATGAGCGGCGATTTCGGCGTGGGTGGGCAAATCCGGCAACAGATCGCCGGGCTGCAAACGGCTGGCTTCGGCCGCGAAGCGCAGGATGAACGCCTTGACCCGGTCGATGACAGAATAGGTCGTCAACTGATAGTTCCGCTCGGTCAGGTCGCGGACCTTCTTGGCCAGATCGATCAGGACGGCGCGGCGGAAAGCCGGGCTGATGTCCATCAGTTCCTGAAAGACGCTTCCGGGCAGGATGGCCAGACTGGCGGTCGTGCGCGCATAGACCGACAACGAGCGGCGCACGCCATCGATTGCCATCAGCTCGCCGAAATATCCGGTCTCGGGGATCGCGGAAAAGATGATCTCGCGGCCGTCTTCCGTCCAATGCACGGCGAATATCTGACCGGAGCCCAGAAAGAACACGTCGCCGCTGTCTTCGTCCGGCCCCATGATGATCTCGCCGGCGCTATAATTGCGCCATCGCAATGCAGCCGCAGCCCGCTGTTTGATATCCGGTTCAAGCTGGGCCAGCAGTGTGAAGCGATCGACGTCGCGCATGGCAGGCGGGCTCATCTGTCGAGACCGGACAAGGTGTCCTCGGCCCGCGCCAGCCACAGCGCCATGCCGTTTTTTCTGGCCAGATCGACCGCGCGTTGGGCACAGGCACTGGCAGGGATCCGTTGCCCATCGGCAGCCAGAAGACGTGCCTCGGCGTTCAAAGCCAGTGGCAGGAACTGCTTCTCTCCGGTCCAGTCCAGCCGGGTCTTGAGTTGGCGCAGGTGGACGACCGCCTCTGCCCGGCGATCGGCAACAACCAGCTCTTCAACGATCATGGCTTCGAACAGGGATTGCCATGCGATGAATTCCGTATCGCACCAGTTCTGGAAGCCCGCGATCATCTTTTCCAGCCCCTCGGCATGGGTTGATGGGCTGCGGGTCATCGCCCATCCTTGCGCAAAGATCGCCATCGCCTCGAATTCGGGGAAGCGGTGGGTCCGGGCAAGCTCCAACCCGCTTGTCGCGTGCCGGGCGGTGGCGTCCGGATCGCCGCAGAACATCTCGGTCAGGAAGCGCGCCAGTTTGCCAAAGCCCTTGGCATGCGCGATCCCCAGCCGTTCGCTGAGGTCCTCGGCGCGGACGGCAAAGTTGCGGGCGGTGTCCGGGTCGCCTGCAATGGCCGCGGCAAGCGCTGAATAGAACAGGCTGAAGACCCCGAAATCCTTGAGATATTTCGGAAACAGGGCCGCGTGTCTGTCGGGTTGGTAAAGTGCGATGACATGGCCCATTTGTGCTCTGGCCGCGGCAATATCTCCTTTGTGCCATGCCACCAGTCCCGCAAGCGTGTGACCGCTTAGCAAGGCTTCTTCATCCTCGCCCGGCATCGACAGGATATCGTGGCTGATCTCGTCTGCGGCGTCCAATCGGGCACATGCCCAGTCATGCAGCCCGGAGTTATAAAGAACATGGGTCCGCCCGCCGGTAATCCCAAGCTGATGCATCAACTCCATCGAGCGGTGCTGCGCGGTGCCGAAGGCCAGATTGCCCGGCCCGCCAAGGATCATGTGAAGCGGCCCCTCGACACTGCGCAAAAGCAGCTCCTGATGCAGCTTGTCGAGGCCGGGCTGCAGGCGTTCCAGCAATTCAAAGGCCTTGGCCAGATGATCGCGGGCTTCGCGCAAGGCACCGACGCGCACCGCCGCAACGCTGGCATTCACCAGTTGGGCAATGGCATCGGCGTTCCGTTCGGCGCGCTCGTAATGCAGGGCAAGCAGATGGGATGGCGCATCGGGCCGGGTTTTCCGCATCAGATCGGCAAGTTCGCCATGCAGCCTTTGGCGCAACTGCTGGCTTAGATTGCCATAGATCGCCTCGCGAACCAGATCATGCGCAAAGTCCAGCCCGCCGCGACCGGATCGTCTGGCGGCCAGATTTTCCTGTGAAAGCCGTTGGATATGGCTGTCCATCTGCGCCTTGGTATCGCCCATCAGCGCAGCGACAAGTTCGGGATCAAAGGTCGAGCCCATGACGGCCGCCGCCTGTGCAAAGCGCCGGGTGGCGATGGGCAGATTGATCAGGCTTTGTTCGCACAGATCCAAAAGGTCCATCGGCAGTTTTTGCTGACCCAGATCGGGAATGTCGCGCTTGCGCACGAAATCGGCAAAGGCGGACAGAAACAGCGGCACGCCTTTCGACTTGTCCTTGACCCATTCGACTATCCCCGCATCCTTCTGCCGGTCGGCCAGACAGCTAAGGATCATCTTCATCGCATTCGCCTCGCCCAGTGGTCTGAGCCGCAGGACCTGATCGGCAGGCAGACAGGGCGTGGCGATTTCCCCCGCAAGCCGTTGGGTAAAGACCAGCAGGATCGGCTGTCCGGACAGGATTGCATGCAGATTTGCAAGCAATTCCCGCGAGCTGTGGTCCAGCCAATGTGCATCCTCGATGACGATGACCAATGCCGGTTGCGTCCCGCGCGCCAGAATGATCCGGTGAATAATCAGTTGCGAAAGCCATGCCCGCAAAATGATCGGATCCTGACTAAGCGACGCCTGCTGATCCGAATGCGCATCCAGAAGCAGCAGCAGGTCCGAAACCTGCGTCTGGGTCAGGCCCCAGTCCTGACGAAACAGCCGTTCCAGCTTTGCGACCCGGGTATCGCCTTGATGTGCGGGCGCTATCCCGGCTTGCCACTGCAGGTAATCCTTGATCGGGTGATAATCGCTGCCCGCACCTTCGCGGCTGCAACTTACAATCATGCGGGCGCAGCTTGTCGCAAGCAGCCCCTGCAGAAACTCTTGCACCAGTCGGGATTTGCCCATTCCCGCCTCGCCGACAACCGCGATAGAATGGCCATGACCGGCAATGGTTTCGGACAGGGTAGCCTCAAGCCGTGCCAGTTCCGCATCGCGGCCGATCAGGGGAACGTCCGTCAGATGCGCCGGAACAAGACGGGGTAATTCCTCGACCGGCTGAGGACGCGGTGCAGAGGCCAACCACAACAGCGTTTCCCCGGAAAACCCCTTGAGCGGCCGACCCGTCACTGCGGCAAAGGTAAACCTTGCCTCGGCATCGCCTTTGGTTTCGTCACACACAAGGGTTTCGCCAGGATGTGCCGCAGCTTGCAGCCGGGCGGCCAGATTGATGCAATTGCCGATCATGCGCTTGGCCGCGGCCTGCCCATCCTGACTGAAAAGCGCCAGGCCCGAGGCGATGCCGACCCGGACATCGGCACTGAACGGCGCATCCGGCGCCTTCATCGCGGCAACGATTTCCTGCGCCGCGCTTACCGCCGCCTCGGCCCGCGACAATCTGGCGAAGGGAGAGTGGAACAGGCACATCACCCCATCTCCCATAAATTGCGCGACTTCGCCGCCAAAGTTGCTTACCTGCCGCTGAACCAAGGCATGAAAGCCCTGCAAGGCAAGATCATAGGCCTCGGGGCCCAAGGTCGCCACCTGCCCCACCGAGTTCTCAAGATCGACGAACAGGGCCGAGACGGGGCGATATTCCGACCATGCCGTCGTCATGCCGTCGGCTTTTTTTGCATCTTCGCAATCGGCGGGATCGGTTCAGTGCACATGCAACGACCCTCGCACAAAAGCCTGGATGCCCATAGCCTGCGCATGCGTCGACAGCGCATTCATCAGCGCCAGGTCGTAGTCCAGCCCCTTCCCGCCGATATTCGCCGACATCGCCTCGGTACCGGGGCGATTCTGGAACCACCGCGCCCAGTCGGCCGAGCCGGGATCATACATCAGGAAAGGTCGTCCATCGCGCGGAAGAATGCGGTTGGGCGAAGGATAAAGATTGGCCGTAAAGGGGAATTCGGCAGCGCCATGACAGCTTTGGCAGGACGAGGCGGACAGGCTCGTATCGCCGGTATAGCGCTTGCCCGACACCGTGATCACATTATGCCGGGTCGCTACGTCCATCGGGCCGGCCAGACGTCCGCCCCAGCCCAAAGTGTCCCGGGCAAAGGCAGGCGCTGCCGGGTTTATCCAGCTTTGCTGCAGGGGCTCCGTCCCCTTCAGGTCCAGAAAGTTTTCGGCATGTTCCGGGTCGTTGCCCCACTGCAGCCCAACCGGCACAAACCGGTCCCAGGGCGTGTCGCCCTCTGCATTGGCGTCATGGACATAGATAGCAAAGACCCAGCCCGTTTCCGGCGCCGCCACGGGGTCCTTTACCCTGACGGCAATCTGGAACGGCCGGACCGGGATCACCTGCGGCACCAGATCCGGTTCGTTGCGTGCCTGATCCTCGGTCGTCGGGCGAAAGACATGCCAAAGACCGCTGTTGGCAACCGCATTCCAGTTGCTTTCGGTGTTGGTGACGGCCTCGACCTTGACCACGATCGAGCCGGTCGGAAACTCTGCCTGACTCAGGTTGGGGGTATAGATATTCGACCACAGCCGCCCCAGCATCCCCGCGGCAACGTGGTTGTAATAGATCACGGCGTGGTTTTGCACCGGCGCGGTGGGCCGGTATGGTTCGGAAAATGTTTCTGGCGGGACGATCTGGCCCGAATAGGTATTCATCAGCGCCTCGCGGCCCGAAGTCGGGTCGATCCCGTCCCCGGTCTGGCTTCCCTCGCCGCTCCAGACAAGATCGTACCACCCGGCGCGGACAGGATCCCATTCCTCCGGCTTGTCAATCAGGGTGCGCAGCGTCCGGGACAGGTGGACCCGCAACCTGTCGGCATATTCGGCGGCGCTGTCGACGTTCAGCGGCTCGCGATTGCGTGCGGGCGACCAACTGTTGGAGGCAAGGACGATGTCGTTGGAAGCGGGCATCGGGTAGTCAAGGTTCGCGGCCAAAAACCGGCCGTCCCATTCGCTGGCCCCGGGATAAAGCCCGTTATTCGAAGCCAAGGGATCCTGTGCAGACGCTGCCCCGGCAATCGCCCAAAGCATCGCCGTCAGCCCGCAGACCCGCACGGAAAAGACGCCCCGAAAACCCATGTCCCCATCCCTTTTTGGTATCTTGTGCAATGCGCCGTGCGTCTTCGCGGTGGCGGCCGTGAACCCGCGCCCAAGCTGGCCGGCTGGATTGCGAAAGCCAGTGCAAAGATACGTCAGCACAACCTGCAAGTGAACTGATTATTTCACTTGCTGGATCGTGGGCGTGGAAAATAAGCAGTCGTCGGTTGACGCAAGGGCTTTGCGGCTGAACCAAGCGGCAGAGATGAAATAAGCCAAGAGAGGCCCCGGCTTATTCCTTCTTTTTGCTTATGCGCCGTATGGCACCCAGATGGTCTTGACCTGCGTTGCCCGGCGCAGGAACTCATCGCCCTGCGCTGCGGCCCAGTCCAGACTGCGTCCCTCGGCCGACCAGACGGGCTTCAGGTTCCCGGCCGACAAAGCCTCGGCCTGCGCAGCGCCATCGGCGTCGGCGAAGTGCCATAACGCGGCCACGGCGTCATGCTCGGCCAAGGTGGGCACCACGGCGTCGCGTGGCCCGATCACAAGGTTCACCACACCGCCCGGCAGGTCCGAGGTGTCAAAGACCTGATACAGCAACCCGGCGATCTGCGGATGCGCGACCGAGGGCACCGCAACGACACGGTTCCCCATCGCGATCAAGGGCAGGATCAGCGACATCAGTGACAGCAGCGGCGCTTCATCCGGGGCCACGACGCCCACGATGCCGAATGGTTCGTGCAACGAAACCGTCAGGTGACGCGGCTTCGTCGCGTGGGTGCGCCCGTCGTCCTTGTCGGCCATGCCGGCATAATAGAACACGCGCTCCAACGTGGCCTGCACCTGGGCGCTGGCCACCTTGGCCGACACGCCTGTCGCCTCTTGCAAGGCCGTCGCGAATTCATCCGCACGCAGGGAGAGGTTCTCGGCAAGGAAATACAGCACCTGCGCGCGATTATGGGCATTCGCGGCCCAACCGCCCGCCTTCGACGCCGCCTCGACAGCATTGCGCACATCCTTGCGCCCCGAGACGGGGGCAAGCCCAAGCGCCGCGCCCTTTGGCCCGTGGATCATATAGCTGGCCCCGCCATCGGGCCGCGCCTGCGCACCGCCGATGTAGTTCTTGATGGTGCGGTCAATGACCGTGGCATCCACATCGGCACCCACAACGGGCAAAGGCACGACTTGAACAACCATGGGTTTTGCGGCCTTACCCTTGGTGCCCGCCGGGCGCAGATACTCGCGCATCCCTTCCCGCGCACCTTCACGGCCATAGCCGCTTTCCTTCATGCCGCCGAAGGGCGCATTGGCGTCAAAAACATTGGTCGCGTTGATCCAGATGACCCCCGCCTTGACCCGCGCGGCAATATCGGTCGCGACGTTTATATTCTCTGACCAGATCGAGGCCGACAGCCCATAGGCGGTGTTGTTCGCAAGCTCGACCGCCTCGTCGGGCGTGCGGAAGGTCTGCGTCACCGCAATGGGGCCAAAGATCTCTTGCTGGGAAACCACATTCGCGCTTTCTGCATCCCGGAAATAGGCCGGGGACACAAAATGACCCGAAGCGGGCACCTTGCCGGGCGCCTGCACCAGCGCGCCGCCCTGCGCGACACCCTCGGCCACCAGCCCTTCGACGCGGGCCTTCTGCCGGGCCGAGACCAGCGCCCCCATATCGGTCGATTTCTCCAAGGGATCGCCGACGCGGATCTTGGCCATGCGCGCATCCAGCTTGGCCAGGAACTTTGGTGCGACGCCCTCTTGGATCAGAAGACGCGACCCGGCGCAGCAGACCTCGCCCTGATTGAACCAGATGCCATCGACCACACCTTCGACGGCCGCATCAAGGTCGGCATCGGCGCAGATGATAAAGGGCGACTTGCCGCCCAGTTCAAGCGACAGTTTCTTGCCCGATCCCGCCGTGGCACGGCGGATCTCGCGGCCGACTGCGGTCGAGCCGGTAAAGGCGATCTTGGCGAGATCCTTGTGCGCGGTGATAAAGCCGCCGGTCTCGGCTCCGCCCTGAACGATGTTGACGACACCCTTGGGCAGGCCGATTTCGGACAGGATCTCGGCGAAGGCCACGGCGGTCAGCGGGGTCAGGTCGGCGGGTTTCAGCACAACCGTATTCCCGGCCGCCAGCGCGGGCGCGATCTTCCATGCCAGCATCAGCAGCGGAAAGTTCCACGGGATGATCTGGCCGCAGACGCCAAGCGCCACCTGACCCGGAAACTCGGTCGTCAGCGCCGAGGCCCATCCGGCATGATGATAGAAATGCCGCACGACCAGCGGAATATCCGCAGTGCGGCTTTCCCGGATCGGCTTGCCATTGTCGAGGCTTTCCAACACCGAAAAGAACCGCTCGCGCTTCTGGATCGTGCGGGCGATGGCGTAAAGAAAGCGCGCCCGTTCGTATCCCGGCAGGCCCGACCATTTGGCGAAAGCGGCCTTGGCGGCACCGACCGCCGCATCGACTTCGGGCTGGGTTGCGGCGTTGATCTCGGCCAACGGTTTCCCGGTCGCGGGGTTCTCCACGGTGATCGCCGGGCCTTTGCCCGCGACGAATGCGCCGTTGATGTAATGCCCGAACTTGCGTCCACGCGCCTCCAGCCAGGCCAGCACGTCGGCGGCCGATTCCGGGGCCGTGCCGTAATCCAGGTTTTCCATGATATCCTTGATGCTCATCGCCTTGGCCTTCAGCTCATTGCGTGACGGTCGGCGCTGGCATAGCGACCCGTCACATGATGTTCCAATTGACGCTCGATATCTCCAAGCAGCGAGGACGCGCCGATGCGGAACAGGTCAGGCTTCAGCCAGGGCCCGCCCAGTTCCTCTTTCATCAGGAACAGCCAGTTCATCGCATCCTTGGCGGTCTTGAGGCCCCCCGCGGGCTTGAACCCGATCTTGTAGCCCGTCTGGTCGCCGTAATCGCGCAGCGCGCGCAACATGGTCAGGGACACGGGCAGCGTCGCGTTCACGCCCTCTTTCCCGGTCGAGGTCTTGATGAAATCCGACCCCGCCTGCATCGCCACCATCGAGGCGCGATAGACATTGGTCAGCGGCCCAAGATCGCCGGTCGCAAGGATCGCTTTCATATGCGCCTCGCCACAGGCTTCGCGCATGGCGGCGATTTCATCGTACAGCGCCTGCCAGTTGCCCAGCAGAACGTGTTCGCGAGTGATGACGATGTCGATTTCCCGCGCGCCCTGCTCGACCGCATAGGTGATCTCGGCCAGCCGCAGAGGCAGTGGGGTCAACCCCGCCGGAAAGCCGGTCGCGACCGAGGCGACCGGAATGCCCGAACCCTCCAGCGCCTTCACGGCATGAGGGACCATGGTCGGATAGACGCAGACGGCGCCGGTGGTCAGGTTCAGGTCCCCGATCCCCAATGCTGCGATCAGGTCGGGCCGCAGGGGTTGGCGCGCCTTGGCGCAAAGCCGCGCGACCTTGCCGGGCGTGTCGTCGCCGGCCAGCGTCGTCAGGTCGATACACTGGATCGCGCGCAGCAGATAGGCCGCCTGATGGTCCTTCTTGACCGAGCGGCTGGCAGCAATCCCCGACGCGCGCCGTTCCGCAGCCGAGCGGTTGACCTCGATCCCCTCGAACATCGCGGGAAGAAGTGGGGTGCCGGGGTTTCGCAGATGGTGTTCTTGATCGGCGCTCATACCGAAGTCTCCAATGCGCGGCAGAAGTCAGCGAATTCGGCCGCAGTCGCGTAGGATTTCTGGGTGCCGCGACCAGTGACGGAATGCGCGGCAAAGCGCACGGCCTGATGCAGCGCAGCGACGGGCTCGCCCATCTGCGTCAGGAAATGCGCGAAGGAACCGATGAAGGCGTCGCCGGCCCCTGTCGTATCGACGGCCTTGACCTGCACGGCGGGGATCGCCTGCACCTGATCTGCCGTGACCAGCCGGACCCCGCGACCGCCCAGCGTCACGATGACATGCCCGATGCCTTGCGCCATCAGCGCGCGGGCCGCGTCCACAATGCCCGCTTCGTCCCCGGTTTCACGGCCGGACAGGATCGCAAGCTCGGTCTCGTTCGGGATCAGGTAATCAAGGCCGCGCAGCCGCGTCACGTCCAGATCGGGGGCGGCTGGCGCGGGATTCAGGATCGTACGGACGCCCCATTCCGAGGCACGGCGGATCGTGTGGTAAACCGTCTCAAGCGGCACCTCCATCTGCATCAGGATCAGGGCGGCCTGTCGCAGCTTGTCCTCGGCCGCATCCACGTCGGCCGGCGACAGCGTCGCGTTCGCGCCCTTGATGATGAGGATCGAGTTTTCACCCGAGGGCTCGACAAAGATCGGCGCAACGCCCGAGGACGTGCCCTGAACCTGCGTCACATGGGTCGTGTCGATGCCAAAGCTTTCAAGGTTATGCATGGTGTTCTTGCCAAAGATATCGTCGCCAACCTTTGTGACCATGACCACATCCGCGCCAAGTTTAGCGGCAGCCACCGCCTGATTGGCGCCCTTGCCGCCGCAGCCCAACTCAAAGCTGGGAGCCTCCAGCGTCTCGCCGGGGCCGGGCATACGGCTGGTATAGGTAATCAGATCGACCATGTTCGACCCGACGACCGCGATCTTTGCCTGTGTCATCCGTGTTTCCTTATGTCCGGGCCAGCGCCGTGACTTCATCCAGCGCAGCGGGCAAATCGCCGGCGGCCAGATAACCAAGTTTTACCGGGAAGCTCAGCACCTCGCCGGGTTTCAGCATGCGGACATGGCCCTTGGCCTTTTCGGCGGCATAGCCCTCGGGTTCGCAGGTCGAGGGCAGCGCAAAGGCCGCAACCTGCGCATCCCCGTCGTTGAGGATCCAGCGCACGCAATGGGGGAAATCGGCGGGGCGGTAGCTGATGGAAAAGCCGTCGCCATCTGGCAGCGCCATCACCTGCCGGGTGCGGCCCGTGTTGTCCGTGCCCAGTCCCGTGACATAAAAAACCTGCTCGGGCGAATACAGCTCCGGCTCGGTCAGCTTTTGCATCCGGGCGGGATTGGTGGCCAGATCATCCAGCAGCGCCAGAAAGTCGGGTGATGGGGTCACATGGCCCGGTATCGCCTTGCGCACCTTGGTCGCCGCGGGCGTCCATGGCGCGGGCTGGTAAATCTCGCCATCCGCGACAAAGTCAAAGTTTGCGTGCAGCATATACATCAGTTCCATCGGGTGGGCCGAAAGGTTCTCGACCTGCATCTCGATCTCGAACAGGGCGGCGCCTGCGTGCAGCCGAATGCGGGGACGTGCCATGTAATGCGGGCCGAAGCCCATGACATATTCGGCCTCGCCCCGGATCTCGACGAACGACCCCTGCGCGTCGGTGCCGATCACGACGCAAGCACGATCCATCTCTGCGACCGGAAACTCGCCATGCAGCGGGTGGGTGTCGGTCGGACCCGGCGTTCCGTTGCGCAGCAGCCCGGCGTGATAGGCAAAGGCGCCATAGGTGTCGAGGATCGAGGGCCCCCGGCGCGGATAAGGAAACACGTTCCCCATCGTCAGCCGTCGCCCATCGAAAACCGCGTCCCAGACCATCTGGCCAAGAAAGGGCAGCACGGTGATCTGGCCACGCGCATTTTCGATCCTCAGTGCCTCGACCCCCGAAGGGTAGGCAAAGGCTATGACGCGCAGGCCGTCGGTTTCGGCCAGCAGACGCTCGGCTTCGGTAAAATCCTTGCGTTTCAGCGGCATGGTGACATCAGTCATGACACGGCCTCATTTCTGGCGGCGGAGGTAGTTGATCGCGATCACGATCACCAGGAAGGCGCCCCACACGAAGTCGATCATGTGGTTCGACACCCGGACCATCTGGAACCCCGAGGACAGCAGCATCAGCGCGGTCAGGGCCAAAAGCACGCCAAGAACGCTGCCCCTGCCACCCGCCGGGTTGGTTCCGCCAAGCACGGCGATCAGCACGGCCTGAAGCAGATACGAGCCGCCAAAATCGGCCTTCGCCGCATTGGTGCGGCCTGACAGCAGGATGCCTGCGATCGACGCCAGCCCCCCGGTCAGCATATAGCTGTAAAGCACCATCCGATCGCTGCGGATACCTGCAAAGATCGCCGCCTTCGGATTCGTTCCGATCAGCATCAGCTTGACGCCAAGCGAGGTCCGAGACAGCAGGATCGAGACACAAACCGCGACCACGATCAGCACCCAGAAGGGCGTCGCGATCCCCAGTATCTTGCCGTTGCCCAGCCAACTCCATGTCTCGGGGAAGCCGACGATGGCGGTGCCGCCGGTCAGGACCAGCGCAAGGCCCGCAAACACCTGCCCGGTGCCCAGCGTCGCAAGGATCGGGATGATCTTCAGCCGTGAGATCAGCAGCCCGTTGGCCGCCCCTGCCCCCACTCCGATCACCAGCGCGATCAGTGCGGCAATGCCTGTATGGACAAGGACCATCGGGCCACCTGCGGCAATCGCCTCGGCGACCGCAGGGTTCTTGAAGTATAGCCCGGCGCAGATGGCGGCCAGGTTCGCAATCCCCACCACCGAAAGGTCGATCCCGCCGGTCAGCATCGCGATCATCATGGCAATCGACAGGATGCCAAGCTCTGGCATGATGTAGGTGATGGATTCAAAGTTGTAATAGCGCAGGAACTTGTCGGGGCTCAGCGCGGTCATCGCCAGAAAGATCAGGATCGTGATGACGATCAGCTGGGCAATGGCTGCATCCTCGCCAAGGATGCGTTTCAGGAAGGGCTTGCGGGTGTCGGTTTGTGGGGCCATCTGCAACCTCCCTTACGCCAGCTTCTTGCGGTCGCGAAGCGCGGTAACGGCCGTCGCGACAATGATGATCAGGCCCACGACGACACGTTGCCAGGTCGTGTCCACCTTCATCAGGATCAGCGAGTTCTTGACCATGACCAGCATGAACACCCCGATCAACGTCCCGATCACCGATCCGCGCCCGCCATAGATCGAGGCGCCGCCCAGAACGACCGCCGCGATCACGTCAAGCTCGATCCCGCCAAAGTCGCGCGGGTTGGCCTGCCAGATCATCGAAGCCTGCAGCAAGCCCGCAAACCCCGCCAGCAGCCCGGCCGTGCAGTAAACGAACCAGATGGTCTTGTGGGTGTTGAACCCTGCCCGCTTGGCCGATTCCGCATCGCCTCCATAGGCATAGATCGACCGCCCGATCATCGTATGGCGCAGGACCAGATGGATGATAAGCGCAATCCCCAGATAGACGACCACCATCGCGGTCAGGCCGAAAGTCGCGCCGTTCGCAGCGGTTACGGTGATCAGTTCGGTCTTGCCAAAGGCGATCAGCTCTTTCGGCATCTTGTTGATGTTGACGATTGAGGTCCCGACCAGTCCCAGCACCAGACCGCGGATGATCGAGGCCGTGCCAAGCGTCACGATCAGGGGGATCATCTTGAACCGGTCGATAATAAAGGCGTTCAGCCCGCCGCAGATCAATCCGATGCCGCAGGCAATAACGAAGGGCAGAAACACCTGATCGACACCCAGCCAGACCATGCCGCGCACGGTCAGATACATAGCGGCAATCGCAATGGCGGCAAAACTGACGTCGATCCCGCCCGAGATCATCACCAGCAAGACGCCAAGCGCCAGAATTCCGATGATGACGTTCGATTTCGCAAGGCTGAACAGGTTGTTCATGCTCCAGAACGCCGGGTTGATCAGCCCGATCACGACCATCGCGACGATCAGGACACAGGCGATCACGAATTCGGTGGAGTGGAAGATTCTCATGTCCGCCCCTCAGTTCAGCTGCTTCAGGCAGTCGTTGACGGCATCTTCGGTCGTGCCCGTGCCCGAGAGCTCCTGCACAAATCGCCCACGATGCATGACAAGGATGCGCGAGCAGTTCGTCACCAGTTCCGGCACATCGTCCGAGATCATGATGACCGCCAGCCCCTGCTCTTGCGCAAGATTGCGGATAATGCGGTGGATCGTCGCCTTCGAGCCGACATCGACACCAACCGTCGGGCCGTTCAGGATCAGGACCTTTGCGCCCGTCAACAGCCACCGCCCCAACATGACGCGCTGCGCGTTGCCGCCTGACAGGTTGCCGGCGGGAAGCTGGTCGTCCGGGGCCGCGATCTGCATCGCCTTGAACATCCCCGCCGTTTTCGCATGTGTCGCGTTGCGATCCAGAAACAGGCCCTTTTTCAGCGTGTCCAGGATCGACACGACCATGTTGCGTTGAATCGACTGCGACAGGAACAGGCCCTCGGTCAGGCGATCTTCGGGGACATAGGCGATGCCGAGCCCGATGGCCTCTTGCACGGACACGGGATGGACGGGTTTGCCGTTCACCCGCATCTGGCCCGTGAACTGCGGCTCCATCCCGAACAGGGCTTTCGCAAATTCGGTCCGCCCCGAGCCGATGAGCCCCGAAATCCCCACGATCTCGCCCCGCTTCAGGGTCAGTGAGGCGCCCTCGACCGCGTCGGGCACGGTCAGGTCCTGCACCTCCAGCACGGTTTCGGCATCCGAGGCATCATAGACATAGGGCGGCGTCTCGATTGCCGAGCCGGTCATCGCCAGAGTGATCGCTACCTCGTCGTAATCCTTCATATCGCCTTCGGCGACTTTGCGACCGTTGCGAAATACGGTCAGGCTTTCAGAGATCTCCAGCATCTCGCGCATCTTGTGGCTGACGAACAGGATGGCGATGCCCTGCGCCTGCAGGTCGCGAACGATCTTGAACAGCGCGTCAACTTCGTGCCGGGTCAGCGCGGTCGTCGGTTCGTCCATGATGATAAGACGGGCGTTGGCAATCACAGCGCGGGCGATGGCCACGATCTGCTTGTTGGCGGTGGGCAGGGTCCCGACCTCGGCGTTCAGGTCCATGCTGACGCCGATCTGATCCAGCGCCGCCTGCGCGATCTTGCGGCATTCGGCCCATTTCATCACCTTGCGCCCTTCAAGGACAAAGGTGTTCATTGCCAGGTTTTCGGCGACCGTCAGGTTCCCGAACAACGAGAAATCCTGATAGATTACCTGGATGCCGCTTTGCACGGCCTTGATCGGATCAAGCTTCGAAACCGGTTTGCCATCGATCAGGATTTCACCCTGCTCAGGCGTATAGACACCCGAGATGACCTTGATGATCGTCGATTTGCCCGAACCGTTTTCCCCGGCAAGGCAGTGGATCTCGCCCGGCCGGATCGCAAGCGAGACATCGTCCAGCGCCTGCACGCCGCCGAAACGCTTGCCGATATTGCGCAGTTCAATGAGGTAATCCGAAGACATGCACTCTCCCGGAAATCAGGGCCTGACGGCAAAGGGGCGGGCATGGGTCCGCGCCCCAGCCGGGGCGCGAAGGCCGCGTGGATCAGAAGTCGTACTGGTCCATGTTCTCGGCGGTGACACCGACCCAGCCTTGACCATACAGCAGGTTGGCCTTGTCCGCCTCGGGCGATTGCAGGTCTTCATAGCCGCCAAGGCCAAGGTTCAGACCGGCCTTGATCTCGTCCTTCTTGCCTTCAAGCGCGGCGATGGCCAGCATGTTCATGGCATAGCCGGCAACGGCGGGATCCCAGAACTGGATATACTGGATGTCGCCATTGGCCAGATATTCACCCGCGACCGAGGGAAGCCCCGTGCCGGCAAAGAACACCTTGTCCTTCAGGCCGCCTTCCGCAATCAGACGGCCCGCCCCGGCCGAGGTCGGCATCGGCGCGCCAAGAATGCCCGTGATATCGGGATAGGCGGTCATCGCCTCTTTCAGCTTGGTATAGTCCTGGCCCGCGTCATCATAGGTTTCCAGACGGTCGCCGACCATTTCCATGTCGGGGAAATGCTCTTTCTGGTATTCGACACCGCCGTCGATCCATTCCATCTGGCTTTTCGAGGTCAGCGAGCCGACCGTCGCGACATATTTGCCCTGACCGCCCATGGATTCGCCAAGGTGTTTCATCAGTTCGGCGCCATAAGCTTTGTTGTCGAACGCTTCGAGGTCGAAATCGGTATTTTGCAGGTTCGAGGCCTCGTGCGAGATCACGACGATACCGCGCTCGCGGGCCTTTTTCAGCACCGGCTCAAGGGCTTCGACCGAAAAGGGAACCACGGTGATCGCATCGACGCCCTGCGCGATCAGGTTCTCGATGATCTGGACCTGCGCTGCGGCATCGGCCTGCGATGGGCCGATCATCCAGACGTCGTGGCCGGTGTCGGCCTTGAACTGGTCGACGCCGTCGCGCATCCGGTCGAACCATGCGATACCGTCAACCTTGACCACGGTTGCGATGGTATATTTCTTGTCGTCCTTGGTCGCGATCAGGTCCTGGTTGACGTTCGAAACGTCGACGACCTGCGCCATAACCGGGCTTGCCAGCACCGAAAGGGCCAGCGCCGCCGAGGCGATAAGTGACTTCATGCCAGATCTCCCTTTGAACGGTCGCCTCCCGCGACCTGTTGTCCTAGGCTGATGCGGCATTACTTTTAACGATAGATGCCGATCATTATGTTACTATTCTATCATAACTTTGCTAAGGTCAAGCAGAAGGTTTACTGTCACAAGCTGTCATGAACATCCGCCCACCCCCTATTGGAGACTTGTGTGGCCAGGCCGTCGCTTAAACAACAAAGAATTGAAAATCTTAGGAAATTTTGCTCAGACGGAGCGATTATCCGCATCTCTGATGCTGCGCTACGCCTTGGCATCACCGAGGTGACGATCCGCCGTGACCTGCGCGACCGGCAGACCGGGCTGATTTGTCTGGGGGGTTACGTGATGCCTGCGGTTCAGGGCTCGGATGGCTATTCGCTGGCACAGGCCGCCTCGCGCGAGGAACCTGCCAAGATCAAGGCAGCCGAGGCAGCCGTGCGGATGCTTGCGCCGGGCGACACCATCTTCATCGACTGCGGCACGACGACACCGCATCTGGCCTCGCGCCTGCCCCACGGGATGCGGCTGACGGTGGTAACGAACGCGCTGAATTGCGCCGAGATCCTGTCGCTTAATCCCGACTGCAACCTGATCCTTCTGGGGGGCAGCTATTACCCGATGACGGGCAGCTTCGTATCCGAGGCCGCGCTGGAACAGTTGCGCCAGATCCGGATTTCAAAGGCCTTCTTCTCGGCGGCCGGCGTCCAGCCAGACGCCGTCAGCAGCCACCACCTGCACGAGGTCGCCATCAAGCGCGCCGCCTTGCTGCAAGCCGACCACGCCTATCTTGTCGCCGACAGCTCAAAATGGAACCACCGCGCGCCCGCCACTTTCGCGAAGCTCGAGGATTTCACGCATTGGTTCGGCAGGCCGGAATAGCCGCCTTGTGCGGGGGTGCCGGCCGGCAAGACCAACCCGTCACCGAAACCTGAAAAAGGAAGACCGCGAATGAGGCGCATCACTCTGGCAATGATACTTGGCGCAGGCATGATCTCGACCGCTCATGCAGAGAATTGCATGGATACGGCAAAGGATCAGATCCAGATGACCCAATGTGCGGCAGCGGATTTGCAGTCATCCGATGCCACCCTGAACAAGCTTTTCCAGCAGATCAGACAGCGCCTTGCGGACGACCCCAAGGCATTGGGTCTGTTTCGTGACACGCAACGCGCATGGATTGCGTTCCGCGACGCGGAATGCAGCTTTGCAGCCGCAACCAGCAAAGGCGGCAGCATCTGGCCCATGGTGCATGACATCTGCCTGAACAACCTGACGAAACAGCGCATCGCGGCATTTGAACAATATCTGCACTGCGAGGAAGGCGATACCACTTGCCCGGTGCCCCGCGGGGAATAGAAAAGCCTATAACCCCATCAAAATGCCCACGGCTGGCAGCCGATGGGGTGGCAAGAGTAATCGGATCATGCAAAGCCGGATCGGGATCATTTTTCTACATCGACCCGCCCGCAGGAGGAGTATTCTCTAACCAGCCGCCCGCCTTTGGCATGGCCTGACACGGTCCGCACGCCTATGTTTCCATCATCAACTTTCCATCTTTCAGGAATAATGCCCGTGTCAGGACCCCGTTTCGTCGCCTTCTCCGGCTCATGGAGCCAGCCTTCCACAACTCGCTTGCTGGTGACCGAGGCCGCGCGGCGTGCAGTCGCGCTGTTCGGCGGTCAGGCGCATGTCTTTGACATCGGCGATCTGGGGCCGGATTTCGGGACGATGCGCACGCCCGGCGACGGCCCCTATCGCACCCATCTGGAGGCGTTCCTGCAGGCGGATGCGCTGATCGTGGCCAGCCCGGTCTACAAGGGCAGCTATACTGGTCTGTTCAAGCATTTCATCGACCTGCTGGATCCTGCAGCACTGGTCGGAAAGCCTGTGTTGCTGGCCGCAAGCGGCGGCGGCGACCGGCATGCGCTGGTAATCGAACATCAGCTGCGCCCGGTCTTCGGCTTTTTCGAGGCACATACGCTGGCGACCGGGCTTTATGTCTCGCGCTCGGATTTCACCGGTGAAACGCTAAGTTCCGAGACGGCATCAAAGCGGCTGGATCGCGCCGTATCCCAATTCGCCGCTTACCTTCCCGCCGTTGAAGCCGAGCGTTTCAGCGCCGTGGGCTGACTCTGTCGCGACGCCGCGATCCCGATAGCTGCAGCAGCAGGTCCAGCGACGCTTACAAAGCGTCCAGCCGTGCCTTTTGTTCGTCCGTAAAGGACAATCCCGCTGCCTCCACGTTCTCGCGCAGATGCGCACGAGAGGAGGTGCCCGGGATCACCAGAATGTTCGGGCTGCGCAGCAGCAACCAGGCCAGCGCCACCTTTTGCGCGCTTGTTCCCAACTCGGCCGCCACCGTCTCAAGCCCAGCCGATTGCAGGGGAGAGAAGCCGCCCAACGGGAAATAGGGCACATAGGCGATCTCATCCTTGGCCAAGGCATCGATCAGCGCATCGTCGTCTCGATGAGCGAGGTTGTAGTGGTTTTGAACGCAAACCACAGGGGCGATGTCGCGCGCGGTGGCGACCTGTTCCACCGTCACGGTGCTGATACCTATATGGCCGATCAAACCTTCTTCCTGCATGGCCCGCATCGTCTGCATCGGCGTGGCGATATCATCCTCTGGGCCGCCCATGCGCAGGTTGACGATCGCCATCTGGTCAAGGCCAAGACGGTTCAGGTTGTCCTCGACGGACCGGCGCAGGAAGTCGCCGTCGCGTTGCAGGTTCCAGCCCCCCAGATCGTCACGCCATGCGCCGATCTTTGTCACTAAAACAAGGTCCTGCGGATAAGGCGACAGCGCCTCTCGGATCAGGTCGTTCGTGACGTAGGGACCATAGAAATCGCTGGTATCTATATGGTCGATGCCCAGCCTGATCGCCTCTTGCAGGACGGCGCGGGCTTCATCGGGGTTCTTCGGCGGACCAAAGACATGGGGACCGGCCAGTTGCATGGCGCCATAGCCCATGCGGTTCACGGACAGGCTGGTGCCGGGAAAGGTAAAACGGCCGGCGGCCGATGCAGGGTTGGTCATTGAATGCCTCCTTCGGACGCAGGTGGCCTTGCCCCCGCGTCAGCGACACCGCTTATAACGGCGGCGCCCGTGTCTCATCACCAATTATGTTAAGCGCACCATTGGCCGCTTCCAATCGGCGTTCGCGCCTCATGTGGCAAAGGCACCGGCTTTGGCGACTTCTGCCCGGAAGAAGTCCACGAAATCCTTGACCAACTGGCGTTCCCGCGCAGTCCGGTTCAGCTTGAGGTAATAGGACCGCCCGGCGTTCAGCGGCAGATCGAACAGCCTGACAAGCCGCCCCTGCGCGGCATCTTGAAAGACCAGATGCCGCCAACCCAGGATCACACCCTCTCCGGCCAGCGCCGCGTCCACCAGCGTCGTATAGCTGTTCGTGACAAACTGCGGCGCGGGCTCATGGATTTCGGGCGCATGGTGGCGGAACCAATCGCTCCAGCGCAGCGGATACCAGGAAATCGCCTGCGAGCTCCAATGCATGCGATGCAGTTCCATAAGATCGGCGCGAAGCAGATCCTCCGGTCCGTCAAAAGGGCCCATTGCCGCCAGATAACCGGGCGCGCACACGGGATCGACCACCTCGGGAAACAGGTGAATCAGGTTGTCGCCGATCTGCGAGCGTTCGTTGCCGCAGATCATCGCCAGATCGACCTCATCAAAGTCCTGCACCCGGTCGTTTTCGTCCGAGGCAAGCAGGGTAAAGCGCGCTTCGGGTACAATGCTGCGATAATCATCGGTCAAAGGTTTGATATATTGGGATATCGCCGCATAGGTGCTGGCGATGGTAATCATCTTGCGGTCAGCGTTCTGGCTGATTCTTTCGATAGCATCGCTTAGCCGGTCCAGCCCATGCGTCACGCCTTCCAGCAGCGCCTGCCCCTCGACCGTCAACTCCATGCTGTTGTGCTTGCGGGTGAACAGCTGGCAGTCGATCGCCTTTTCCAATCCGCGGATCTGCTGGCTGATCGCGGCCTGGGTCACATGCAACTCTTCGGCGGCAAGCGTGAAACTGCGATGCTTCGCGGCGACCTCGAAGGTCGCAAATGAGCCAAGCGACGGCAGGTGGCGGCGCTTGGGCGGGCGGCGCGAAGCCGTGTCGGCCTTCAGAAAGGATCCGTCTGTTTCCGTCATCGGCCTTATTCGTTATGTGCGCGCCACTCCTTCCAACGAATGAACAGGTTTGCCCCGATTTTCGCAAGAGGCGCTGGCGGCAAGCGCTGCGGCGTGCCTTGCGCGGCAAAGAAACGCGTCACATCGCTTTCCTGTCCCAGTGCGGTTTCCGCCGCCGCGATTCCGGCCAGTTGGCTTCGGGTCGTGCCAAGTCCATTGTCGACGCAGGCGGCAAAAAGATCATGGTCAAGCTTGTACGCAATCGAGACATCGTTACGCGACAGGCACAAATGCCCGGCCCAGGCATATTCCATCCGCATCCCGCTGAGCTGTGGGAACCGCTGATCGAATTTGCCGCGCATTATCCGGGCAGCTTTGGCAAGATCGGCCCGGGTTGCGACCATATCCGGGCGGAACTTTGCCATGGTGCGGGTAATGATCCGGTTGCCGCCCTGCCCTGCGCCGATCTTGCGCATCGTCGTGCCCATCGGGTCCGAGGGGGTAATCCCCCAACACTCGGCCCCCCCAAGGCGGGTGATCGCGTCGGGCGACAACTCCCCGGTCATCGTCGCGAAAAGAAAGATATGCATCAGGCGATCCCGCGCAAACCCAAAGCTTTCCAGATGACCGTTATTCGCCAGAATGACCGCCCCCGCATCGACATGGCCATTGGGCGAGGTCAGCGTCCAGCCATGTTCACGCCGGATCAACCCGGTCACGGGTGAGTTTTCAAACAAAGCGACATAGGCCGAAAGCCCCCGCGCCATGCCCCGGATATAGCCGGCGGGCTGGATCATCACCGTTCCCGGCGTGAAAAGCCCCGAACGATAATGCCGCGACCCGGTCAACTCGTGCATGGCCCGCGCATCCAGCATCTCATTCGCCTCGCCAAGCGATGTCAGGTGTTGGCCATAGGACAGGTTTTGCTGGTGCGCATGCTCGCTTGCCGCTCCGTTCACCTTGCCGTCGCGGCGGAAATAGCCTGCAGGGACGCCGTATTCCTCGACCGCATCCGCCGAGAAGGCGATAACATGACGGTTCAGTCTGATCAGGTCCAGATCGCTCTGGGCACTGGTCCCCGCATAATCCTCAGAGGTCAGTTCATGCGGCAGGTCGATCATGAAGCCGGAATTGCGCCCCGCCGCCCCCTGCGCGATCTGACCCGCATCAAGCAGGACGATGCGCGCATCAGGGGCCAGTTGATGCAATCGGCGCGCGGCGGCAAGCCCGGCAAATCCACCCCCGACGATGGCGAAATCGGCCCCAACGCGGCCATCAATCGCTGCAAAGGGTGCACGCGGGCCAAGAATGGAGTCCCAGGCCGCCGGTCCCCTGTGCAGGGGAAGCCGCCGGGCGGTGTAATCTTGCGACATGGTGAAATCCGAAAGGAATGGCGCAGAGGCGCAACCGCCTCTGCCAGACGTCAGTCGATGGCGTCGCCCGCGGTGTCGTTCAGGTCCAGCCAGATCGTCTTCAACTGCGTATACTGGTCATGCGCGTGGACAGAGTTGTCCCGCCCGCCAAAGCCCGACTGCTTATAGCCGCCGAAGGGGGTCGAGATGTCGCCCTCGCCAAAGCTGTTGACGGTGACAGTGCCCGCCCGCAGCATCCGCGCGCCGCGCAACGCCCGCTTTGCATTGGCGGTAAAGATCGACGCAGCCAGGCCGTAATCGGTATCATTGGCGACGCTGATCGCGGCCTCAAAGCTATCGACCTCGATCACCGTCAGGATGGGCCCGAAAATTTCCTCGCGCGCAAGCTTGTGGTCATTGCCCGAGACGCTGATGATGGTCGGCTCGACATGGGTGCCGTCATGGGTCTTGCCGCCCATCACTACCTTCGCATCCTTGGCCGTTTCCAGATATGAAGAAACCTTGTCGAAATGCGCCTTGGATACCAAGGCGCCGATCCGAACCGAAGGGTCCAGCGGGTTGCCGACGTTCCATTCCCGCGCATGGGCCTGAACCTTGTCGAGCAGCGCGTCCCGGACACCTTTTTGCACGATCAACCGCGATGCTGCCGAGCAGTTTTCGCCCATGTTCCAGAATGCGCCCTGAACGACATGGGCGGCAACCGTATCCAGGTCCTCTGCGTCATCAAGCACGATGCAGGGGTTTTTGCCGCCCATCTCCAGCACGACCTCTTTGAGGTTCGAGTCGGCCGAGTAATGCAGGAAACGGCGACCCGTCGCGGTCGAGCCGGTAAACGACACCATATCCACGTCCGCGTGGCGGCCAAGCGGCTCGCCGACCTCGGCGCCCGATCCGGTTATGACGTTCAGCACGCCGGCGGGCAGCCCTGCCTCCATGGCCAGTTCGGCCACCCGCAGGGTCGTCAGCGAGGTTTCCGCCGCAGGTTTCACGACCACCGAACAGCCAGAGGCCAACGCCGGACCAATCTTCCACGCCAGCATCAACAGCGGAAAATTCCACGGCAGCACCAGACCGACGACGCCGACCGGCTCGCGCACGATCATTGCGATATGGTTGTCCGAAGCGGGTGCGACCTGATCGTATATCTTATCGATCAGTTCGGCATGCCATTTCAGCGTATGAACGGTTTCGGGAATATCGACCGTCTCGCAATCATAGATCGGCTTGCCGCTGTCCAGGCTTTCCATCACCGCAAGCTCATGCCGGTTGCGTTCGATCAGCTTGGCAAGACGCAGCAACACTTCCTTGCGGTCGGTCGGATGGATGCGGGACCAGCGCCCGTCCTCAAAGGCATCACGTGCTTTGCCGACGGCGAAATCGACATCCTCGGCGCCGCAGGCCGCGACTTCGGTCAGGGGCGCACCGGTCGCGGGGTTCACGGTCGAAAAGGTCTTGCCAGACGCGGCAGGGCGAAACTTGCCGTCGATGAAAGCATTTGCAGGCAAGGTGATCGACTTGGCCAGCGCCTCATATTCGCCTTGGGTCAGAAGGTCGGTCATGGCTCAGTTCCCCGCCTTGATATCTGCAATCGTTGTTTTCAGAACAGAAATCACCTGTTCCAGTTCGCGCTTTTCGTCCTTGTTCAGCCCCCTCAGCGGTGGTCGCATCGGCCCGGCGGGAATGCCCGCCAGCGTCGTCCCATGCTTCACGTTCTGGATGAACTTGCCCCCTTGCTCCAGCACGCGCATCAGCGGCAGCATCGCCGACATGATCCGCCGGCCCTTGACGAAATCGCCGTTCAGGACGCAGGTCTCATAAAG
Source organism: Paracoccus methylovorus (assembly GCF_016919705.1). Lineage (NCBI taxonomy): Bacteria > Pseudomonadati > Pseudomonadota > Alphaproteobacteria > Rhodobacterales > Paracoccaceae > Paracoccus > Paracoccus methylovorus. The sequence goes on along the minus strand of NZ_CP070372.1, from coordinate 36,722 downwards.
ATAGATATGCTCGTCGGGCAGAAAGTTGGACCCCGCGCAGATCCAACTGCGCGCACCCCAGGCAAAGAACTCCAACGCCTGATCATCCATGCCGCAAGACATCTGGATATGCGGATAATCCCGCGCGAGCAGATGCACGCGATTGATATCGCCCGAGCTTTCCTTGATCCCTATGACATTGCGTGATCGCCCGACGCGGTTCAGGAAGTCCTCGCCCATCTCGACACCCATGCGGCCCGGGTAGTTGTAAAGGATGACGGGCAGATCAGCGGCGCGGTCGATCGCCAGCGCGTTCAGGGCGTTTTCCTGCTCGGTCGGCACCGAATAGGGCGGCGTTCCCAGCAGGATCGCATCGGCGCCCATCTCGCGCGCGCCGCTGGCCAGCGCAATGCTGTCTGGCGTGCGCATCGCACCGGTTCCCACGACGACCGGCAAGCGGCCCTTGCTGCGCTCGACCACGAATTTCGCAAGTATCAGGCGTTCCTCGACCGTCTGCGCGTAGTTTTCCCCGGTCGAACCGCCCGAGATCAGGCCATGCACGCCACGCTCGATCAGATGTTCGACCAGATCGGAAAGGCGGTCAAAGTCGAACTCCCCCTCATCCGTCAATGGCGTGACAAGCGGCGTGTAGATTCCTTCAAGCGTCAGTCTGGATGTCATCATGCCCATACCATTTGCGTTGGTCCGTGGTGATCCGGCCGCTTATCGGAAGGCCCCGACAACCAGGCGGCGTGTCCGTCGGCCCGCAAGCGTCGGAAAGCACGCTGCGGTCAATTTCGGGAAGTATCAGGATGAAGCCCCAGCTTGTGCAAACGACAATTTACATTGACCTATCATAAGTAATTTCTTATGAGTGATTCACTGTTTGCGCGGGAAAGACCTGTTTGGGGTCGCCTTAAGCCATAATTGGTGTTTTTGACGCCATAATTATGTATCACCGTCGCACTTATCCCATTACATCGTAGAAATAAGCGTTATTGTCGGTCCCCACGTGCTGCAGACAGGCAGATCAACGGCCAATTTGGGTATCGGAGGAAAGCTGGAAACCCGAATCGGGCGAACTCCGGCAAGAAGGATCAATCGTTTCCGCATGTCATGAGAAAAGTTTTTACTTATCTTATGACCTACCAGAGACGCGCATGCCTTTTCAGTCGAACACCCTTCCTGTCAGCCGCACGCAGCGACAAGCAATGGCAACTGACAGGGAATTTGCAGCATGAAAGCCGTATGGAAAGCACTCTGTGCCGCCGTGATGGTCGGGATGACCGCACTGCCCGGCATGGCGCAGGACAAGACGATCAAGATGGGGACGATGTCGTGGGAGGATCTGACCCCCATCACCGGCATCACCAAGAAGGTGCTCGAGGACAAGGGCTACACGGTCGAGGTCACCTCGTTCTCGGAATGGGGCATCGCTTATGCGGCGCTTGCCAAGGGTGACGTGCAGGTCATGGTCTCGCAGGTCGACTACGTCGCACAGGATTATTGGCAGCGGAATAAGAACCGGCTGGAGAAGATCTCTCCGGTCTCGCACGGGCTCTATCAAGGGATCGCGGTTCCCAAATATGTCGACATAACCTCGATCGAGCAGCTCAACGACAATGCGGAGCAGTTCGGTGGAAAGATCGTCGGGATCGAGCCGGGATCGGGCCTGATGCGCGACACTTCGAATGCCGTCAGCGAATACGGGCTGAAGCTGCAACTGGTCGAGGGCAGCTCGGCCGCGATGACCGCCGCGTTGAAGTCCGCCACCGACCGTCAAGAGCCGATCGCCGTCACCATTTGGGAACCGTCCTGGATGATGCAAAAATTCGACGTGCGTTTTCTTGAGGACCCGAAGGGCGTCTTCCCGCCGCCCCAGAGCTATTACTGGATCGGCCAGGCCGGTTTTTCGGCGGAAAATCCCGGCGCGCGCGAAACCATCGCCAGCGTCTATGTGCCCCTTGCCGACATCACGGCGATCAACGCCGAAGTCAGCGATGGCAAGACCATGGATCAGGCCGTTGCCGACTGGATCGCGGCGCACGAGGACCTGATCTCGCGCTGGGAAAACAACAAGACGGACTGAGCGCCCTTTCCCCGTCCGATCCGTCGGACGGGGTTTCCTCGTCAACAGGGATCATCAGCCATGAATGAACAAAGCAACGCCGAAGTCCTGCTGGACTGTCAGTCACTGTGGAAGATCTTTGGAAATCATACGGATCAGGCGATCCGCGCCGTCTCGGAACAGGGGCTGACCAAGGCCGAGGTGCTTCAGAAGTTCAACTGCGTCGTCGGTGTCGCGGGCTCTTCGCTGCAACTCAAACGCGGTGAGATCTTCTGCATCATGGGCCTGTCCGGTTCGGGGAAATCCACGCTGATCCGAATGCTGAACCGGCTGATAGACCCAAGCCTTGGCAAGGTGCTGGTCAAGGGCCGGGACATCGCGAAACTGAATGCGGCCGAATTGCGCAGCCTGCGGGCGCGCGAGATCGGGATGGTCTTCCAATCCGTCGCCCTGCTGCCCAATCGCACCGTTCTTGAGAACGCGGCCTTCGGGCTGGAGGTCCAGCGCCTTCCGAAAGCGGAACGCGAAGCCGCCGCGAAGGCGTCCTTGGCCAAGGTCGGGCTGTCGGAGTGGATCGACCGTTTTCCATCAGAGCTTTCCGGCGGGATGCAGCAGCGGGTGGGTCTTGCCCGTGCGCTGACTTCGGACCCGGAAATCATTCTGATGGACGAACCCTTCAGCGCACTCGACCCATTGATCCGGCGCCAGTTGCAGGACGAATTCCGCCAACTGACCAAGGAACTCGGCAAATCCGCGGTCTTCATCACCCATGATCTGGACGAGGCGATCCGTATCGGCGACCGCATCGCCATCATGAAGGATGGTGCGATTATCCAGACCGGAACCGCCGAGGAAATCGTGCTGAACCCCGCAGATCAATACGTCGCCGATTTCGTCGCCGGAATGTCTCGGCTGCATCTGGTCAAGGCGCATTCGGTGATGATCCCTGTGGTGGATTATCTGCGGCTCGCGCCCGGTGCCAATCTGAAGAGCCTGCCGCAGACTGTCCCAGATGCCGATATCGACATGCTGATCGAGACGATCACCCACTCTGACCAGGATGCGGTTGTCGTGGTGGACGACGGCCAGCCGGTTGGGTGTGATCACGATCCGCAACCTGCTGCTGAGCGTAAAGGACACGCCTGCGAAAGCGGAGGCGGCCTAGCATGGACGACTTTATCGCCGCTTTCGATCAGGCCGTCGACAACGCGCTTTTCTGGCTGGGCGACCACGCCGCCTTTCTCTTCGACGCGATCCGGGACGGGCTTGACGGGTTTTACGCCCTTATCCTTGGCGCGGTCACGCTGACGCCTTTCTGGGTGGTTACGATCATCGTGGCGCTGATCGGCTGGCGCATCGCGGGTCGCGGCGTCGGTGCCGGCGCGCTGGTCGGGCTGGCGCTATGTTCGCTGATGGGCCTTTGGCTTCAGACGATGCAGACGCTCGCCCTCGTTCTCAGTGCCACGATTATCGCTTTGGTGATCGCTTTGCCGCTTGGCATCCTGGCGGGCTATATGACCCGGCTCGACAAGCTGATCGAACCGGCACTGGACCTGATCCAGACCCTGCCGCCCTATATCTATCTGCTGCCCGCGATTGCGCTTTTGGGCTATGGTTCCGCCACCGCGCTGGTCGCGACGATCATCGTCGCCGTGCCTCCGGTGATCCGGCTGACGGCACTTGGCATCCGCCGCACCCCCCTGGAGTTTCAAGAGCTTGGCGAGGCGAACGGCCTGACCAAAAGCCAGATGTTCTGGAAGATCCGCCTGCCTTTTGCCATGCCCTCGATCATGGCGGGAATAAACCAGGGCCTGATGATGGCCTTTGGCATGGTCGTCATCGCGGGAATCGTCGGATCGGGCGGGCTGGGCCAAACGATCTACGACGCGATCCGAACGCTCGACATCGCGCTTTCGATCAACGGAGCCATCGCCATCGTCATCCTGACCATGGTTTTGGACCGCATCACCCAAGGGCTCGCCCCAAAAACGCACGAGGCGAAATGATGGACCTGTCCAAGCTTCATTTCTCGCCCGGCGCAGTGCTGGCCCCTGCCGTCGATTGGTTGAACACCAGTTTCCACGGCTTTTTCGATACCATCAGCCGCGTGGTCGAAACCGTTCTGGGCGGTATCGAAACGGCCCTCCTGACGCTGCCCCCGCTGGCGATGATCCCGGCGGTTTCGGCGATCGTCTTTCTTACCCTTGGCTGGCGATTGGCGCTGCTGGTGCTGTTGGCTTTCGGCTTTTGCCTCGGCGTCGGGCTGTGGCAGGCGACGATGCAGACCGTTGCGCTGGTAACGGTCGCCGTCGCGGTTTCCGTGCTGGTCGCCCTGCCGCTTGGCATCCTGGCCGCGCGCCGCCCCCGGGTCGAAGCCACGCTGCGCCCCGTCCTTGACGTCATGCAGACCGTGCCGCCATGGGTCTACCTGATTCCGGCCGTGATGATCTTCAGCCTGGGTCGGGTTCCCGCGATCATGGCGACGATCATCTATGGCATCCCGCCGATGCTGCGGCTGACGACGCTGGCTTTCAAGCATGTTCCGAAAGACCTTCAGGAACTCGGCGCGGCAATCGGTGCCTCGCCTTGGGCGATCCTGTTCAAGATCGAATTTCCCGCAGCGCGGCCGACCCTGCTGGTTGGCCTGAACCAATGCATCCTGCTGTCGCTGGCGATGGTCGTGCTGGCCGGACTTGTCGGCGCAGGCGGTCTTGGTGCCGAAGTCACGCGCGGCCTGACCCGGATGGAGATGGGCCTGGGCCTGCGCGCGGGCCTTGCCATCGTCGCCGTGGCGATGGTGCTGGACCGCATATCCAAAGCCGCGCTTTCGCGCGCACCGAAAAGGAAAACAGAATGAAGAAGACCGTCTTCTGTATCGACTCGCATGCCTGCGGCAATCCGGTGCGCGTCGTGGCTGGCGGCGGCCCGCTGTTGCCGCACCTGCCGATTGCCGAGCGTCGGGCGATCTTTCAACGCGATCACGACTGGATCCGCACCGCCCTGATGTTCGAGCCACGCGGCCACGACATCATGTCGGGCGCGATCTTTTACGCACCCTTCCGCGACGATTGCGATGTTGCCGTCGTCTTCATCGAAGTCTCGGGCTGCCTGCCGATGTGCGGCGCGGGAACTATCGGCCTTTCGACGGTTTTGCTGGAAGAGGGGCTCGTGACGCCCCGCGTTCCCGGCATCCTCTCGTTGGAAACCCCTGCCGGCCGCGTCGACGTGAGTTATGAGATCGAGGGCGGCCGGATAACCTCGGTCCGCCTTTTCAACGTCCCGAGCTTTCTTCACTCCAAGGATGTGACGGTCGAAGTCGAGGGGCTGGGGCCCCTTACCGTCGATATCGCCTATGGCGGGAATTTTTATGCGGTGATCGAGCCGCAAAAGAACTGGGCGGGTCTGGATATGCCCGCCAGCGAGATCGTCTTGCTCAGCCAGCGCCTTCGCCGCGCGGTGTCAGCGGCAATCGACCCCGTCCACCCCCAGGACGACCGCATTCGCGGTGTCCATCATGCGATCTGGTGCGACGACGCGCCAAAGGGCATGGCCGATGGGCGCAGCGCGGTCTTTTATGGCGACAAGGCCATCGACCGCTCGCCCGGCGGCACCGGAACCTCGGCGCGCCTTGCCCAGCTTTATGGCCGCGGCCGCCTGAACATCGGCGATAATTTCCGCAATGAAAGCCTGATCGGAACGGTCTTCGACGGAAAGCTTGAGGAAGCGGCCCAGATCGGCCCCTATGCCGGTATCCGGCCCAGTCTTGGCGCATGGGCCCGGGTGACCGGCTACAATACGATCTTCATTGATGAGCATGATCCATTGTATCGCGGATTCCAGATCACCTGACCCAAGGGGGCGTCGTCAGCCGCCGCAATCCCGGCAGCAGGCATCGCCCCCATGTCGGAAACAGGCGTTTTCAGGCGACTGGCAACGCCTGAAACCTGAAACGCAAATCCCGGATCGCAGAACCTGGGTTCGGTCGTCAGACTGCGGCCTTTTTCAGCGCGGTCGAGGGCAGCTCTCGGGGGGCAATGAACATTTCCATGTTGCTGCGGCACAGACCCCAGTGCTGGTAGATCAGCGCCACCATCCCTGCCTCGTCTCCGACCCTGATTGCCTCGATCATCTGGTCGTGCTGATCGCAGGATTCATGCAGTTCCTGTTCCATCTGCGGGGTCGTGGGCCGAAAGAAGGTGTGCCCGATCCGGGCATGATCGATCAGCAGTTTGCTGTAACTCGGGCTCAGGAACATGCTTCCCGACATTTCCCCGATGAGCGAATGGAACAGCGTGTTCTCCACCACCATCTGGACGTGGTCGCGCGCCCCGACGGCGGTGCGGAACCGGGCCTGACAGGCCTGCAATGCCACGAGTTGCTCGGGCCGGAAGTTCTGCACCGCCAGCCGGGCCACCGCCTCGTAGATCACGGGGGCTACGGAAAAGAAGTCCCGCATCGTCGCATGGTTCATGGGGATCACCCGCGCGCCGCGGTTTTCCCGGTGCTCGATATAGCCCTCACCCGCCAATTGGCGCAGGACATCGCGAACCGGCGTGCGGGAGATGCCATATCTCTCTCCCAACCCGACCTCGTCAAGCGCCTCGTCGGGTGCCCGCTCCAGCGTCAGGATCTGGTGTTTCAGATCCTCGTAGAGTGCGGTTTTTCCGGTTCTCATGAACAACTCCTGCTACGGCATAAAAGAATATCACCCGTCGAAGGCTCTTGCGACCACCATCCGACGGGAAACGGGCTTGCCGACAGCCGTTTTTTTCGGACGGGACGGCGCCGCCCCGATCAGGCCGGCTTTCCCAATGCGGCGGCCTTTGCCGCGGCAGCTTCAAGTCCAAGCGCAACCGTGTGCTTGATGCCGTTATCCAGCATGGTCTGCAGCGCCGCAGCCGTCGTCCCGCGATAATCAATCATTTCCTGCACGATTGCCGAGGTATCGCTGTCGCGATCTTCGAACAACTGACTGGCCCCCGCCACGACGCCTTTGGCCGCACGAGCGGCAAAATCGGGGGGCAAACCCTGCGATAGGGCATGTGCGATCATGGCTTCGGCCAGCAGCGCGGGAAAGGCGGCACCCGAGCCGGTCAAACCCACGCAATAGTCGATATGCGCCTCTTGCGGCACCTCGGCACCTTCGCCGCAAGCGTCAAACAACGCCTGCACGATCCGCTTGTCGGAATCCAGAACATCGGGGGTGGCAAACCAGGGGGTGAACGATCGCCGGATCGCCGCCGCCGCGTTGGGGATAGAGCGAACGATCCGTCGCGCTCCGGTCCGCGCCGCGATATCATCCGCGGCGATCCCGGCCATGACAGAAATCACCAGCTTGCCCGAGGCGTCGATATTCAAACCCGCAAAGTCGTCAGGCCGCACGGACAGAACGATGATATCCGACTTTTCTGCCAGCTCGGCGTTGTCGCGGGTATGAACGGCCCCCGGAACGTCAAGCGCGCCACGCTTGCCGCTGCGGCCGGACAGGATCAGGTTCTTGCCGTCGATGGTGCCGCTGGACACCGCGGCACTTGCAATCGCATTCCCAAGCCAGCCGTTGCCGCCGACAATTCCGATACGTGCTTCAATTGTCATATTTTTTAGTCCCAAAGAGGATGGATGGTTTCCGGACCCACCTGACAGCAGGTGCCGGCTTTCTGGCAAAGGCCCCGTTGGCGCGGCCTTGCCTGTTCAATGGTGCTCGCCTGTCAGGCCCGACAGGAAACGCCGACAACGGTCGGTCTCGGGCTCGAATAATACCTTCGCGGATGGCCCGTGCTCCACGATCTGCCCGGCCTCCATGAACACGGTCTGGTCCGACACATGGCGCGCGAAATCCATCTCATGCGTGGCGATCAGCATGGTCATGCCGGATTCACGCACCTCTCTGATGACGTTCAGCACCTCCTGGACGGTCTCGGGATCCAGGGCCGAGGTGGGTTCGTCGAACAACATGACCTTGGGGTCCATCGCCAATGCGCGCGCAATCGCAACCCGCTGCTGCTGCCCCCCTGACAATTGGCGGGGATAGTTCTGCGCCTTTTCGGCAAGACCCACCCGATGCAGCAGTTCCATGGCCTTTTGCGTCGCCGCAGCCGCCGATATACCCCGCACAAGCCGGGGACCGGCCGCGACGTTTTCAACCGCCGTCATGTGCGGAAACAGATTGAAGCTTTGGAACACCATGCCGATGTCCTCGCGCTGCCGCGCGATCCGCGTCTCGCGCAGGCGAATTTTTCCTGCCGAGTTGGGCGCATAGCCAATGTCCTCTCCCTCTACCCGGATAGAGCCGGACGAAATGGTTTCCAGCGCGTTTATGCAGCGCAGCAACGTGCTTTTGCCCGAACCGCTGGGCCCGATCAGCGCCACGGCCTGCCCCTTGTCTACGTTGATGGACACAGTTTTCAGGGCAGCGTAGGACCCGTAAACCTTCACGACCTGATCGACCTCGATGAAGCTGGTCTGTTGCCTGCTCATGACGCTGCTCCTGCCTTGACCGTTTTGCCGGTGTCGACGGACCATCTTGAGTTGCGCCGTTCGAACGCCGATTGCAGAATCGTCCAGATCGCAGTCAGTGCGAGATAGTAGATCGTAGCGACCGTCAGGGCCTCCAGCACCCGAAAGTTGGTCTGCATCAGGTTGTCGGTCGCACGGAACAGTTCCGTCATCGAAATCACCGACACCAGCGACGTGTTCTTCAGTTGGCGCACGAATTCATTGCCCAACGGCGGCACCGCAATGCGCAAGGCTTGGGGCGCGATGATCCTTCTCATGATCGGGACGGGACGCATGCCGATGGCTTTCGATGCCTCCCATTGCGCAACAGGGATCGCCGAGATGGACGAACGCACGATCTCGGCCACATAGGGGCTTTCGGACAGCATGAGGCCGATGATCGCCGCCTCGATTACCGACAGATGAATGCCCATTTGCGGCAGCGCACTGTACAGAAAGACCAACTGCACCAGCAGCGGCGTTGCGCGAAAGAATGCGACATAGCCCTGATAGAACCATCGTGTCGCAAGGCTGTCGATCCGCCCGACAAGTGCGACAATCGTGCCCAGCACGATTGCCAGCAGCAAGGTCACAAGCGTCAGCCAGACCGTCGTCCACAACCCCGCCACAATCGATGGATGGACAAGGTTGTGAAAGAATACGGACCAATCCCAGACGGGCATGTTCCCTCCCCCGCTCAGTTCAGGGCAAGCGGACCGACGCCGGCCCGGCCAAGGATGTCTTCGAACCGTTGACGCAATTCCGCCGAGGCAGGCGTGATAGGCTCACGCGGCTCTCCCAGAGACAGGCCGCGGGACGCAGAACCGGCCTTGGCCAGCGCGACATAGCCGTTCAGCAGCATGAAATTCAGGATGGGCCACAGCCTGTCCCATACCTCCAGGCCGCGCGGCAGGTCCTTGTCGACCGACACCGCCTGATAAAGCTCGACGCAGAGCTCCGGCACGAAGGTCGAGGCGCCGATGATAGAGCCCGGCGCACCATGCGCCAGCACCGCAAGCAAGGCCGGATCAGAGCCCGCCAGCACAGTCGGGGCATCCGGGTTGGACAGCATGCGCATGGTGCGGGTGTAGTTCGCGGGGCTGTCCTTGATATGCGACACCAGCCCATCCCGCTTCAGCGTCACCATCTGCTCTTCTGTGATATCCAGCCCTGTGATGCCCGGCGTGTCATAATAGATGATTGGCCCACCGGCGATTGAAACGACCTTTTCCAGAAATCTCTGGACCTCGTGGAATTTCAGGCGATCGAAATAGGGGGTCACCACCAACATCTGGTCGACACCCTGATCGCGGGCGGCGCGGGTCAATTCCAGCGCATCGCGCACGTTGTTGGAGCCGACATGCGCGATCAAATCACATTCGCCTGCAACGGCCTCGGCGGCAATCTGATAGATCCTTTGACGTTCCGAAACGGTCAGAGAGGGATGTTCGCCGGTCGAGCCGCTGACGACGATGCCGTGGATCCCCGCCTTCACCTGCGAACGTATCAGCCTTGCATAGGCGGCCTCATCCAGTTCGCCATTGCCCGGATCGAATGGCGTAAGGATCGCGCTAAGAATACCCTTCAGTTCAGATTTCATGACAGTCTGCCTTTCCCGCATATGTGGCCGGTCCGGAAGCTCCCGCAGGGCCTGGCCTGCGGGCAGCTATGGCCGCCTTCGATTGGTTCTGTTTGTGACGCAGGCGCATGGCGAGCGATGTGTCGCCGACCCGGCGCTTATTCAAAGCTCTCGATGGCCGCGCTTTCGATGTCCCATTGCTTGAGAATGGCGGCATAGGTTCCGTCAGCCATCATCGCTTCAAGCCCTTCGCGCAACTGGCCGGCAAGTTCTTCGCCATTCTTGCTGACGCCAATGCCAAGGGTCGTGGGCTTGATGCCGGTGGCGATCTTCTTCAAGCCGGGCCGTTGCTTCATGTAATAAGAGACAAGGGAATCCGTCGCGATGAACGCGTCCACGCTGCGATTTTCCAGTGCCCGCATCGCAACCGGCTGGGAATCGAACGATTGGATGGAAATGGCGTTGCTGCCGTCATTGGTGCATTCGGCACTTGCCTCTTCCAGCACCTTCAGCGACCCCGATCCTTGCAGGACGCTGACCGAATGTCCGCAAAGCCCGGTCAGGCCGTCGATCTGCGCATCCTCATGCGTAATCACGGTCTGGCTTGCCTGGATATAGGGAACCATCAGGATGGCGTCCTGCCGCTCGGGCGTGATGTACATCGCCGCGCAGGCGATATCAAAGCGGCTGGCCTGAAGGGCGGGAATAAGCCCCTTGAAGTCAAGGTTGATAAACTCGCCCGTTTTCCCAAGCCTTTCGGCCAGCGCACCACACAACGCCACGTCGACGCCGGTGGGCTTCTGATCCTGATCGTAAAAACCCCAAGGCATCTGGTTGAGCGAGGTCCCGACGCGAAGCGTGTCCTGCGCGACAGCGGCGGTGGTCATGCACAGGCCAAGAGCACACGTCCAAGCCAATCTATACATCTGCATTGTATTCTCCCCGTTGATATTAATGTATACAACAAGGGATACAATGATTCTGTCAATACGTTTTTGTGTTCCCCGATGGTAAAAGCGTTTGTGCGCCAGACGATGGTCAGGCACGGCCACGAAAAAGCCCGAAGCAACCGGCGTTGCATACGACACTGATGGAAAGAACTGCGCCGTCCGACAAAGGCCCGGGCTACTGGTCAGCCCGGGCACGGCACGGCCATGAATGCATGGCACGTCTTGCTGTCAGCTTCTCCGCAACTTCCTGGGGTCGCTCAGACCAGCGACCCAAGACCATAGGCGAAAGCACCGGCAAGGGTCGCCATAACGACCGAGCGGCGCCAGGCATAAACGGCCAGCACCGCAGCCACGCCAAGCACCAGCGCGACCTGCGCCCCCTCTGCGGCGGTAAGCAGAGGCAGGATCGAGGCGGTGAAAAGGGTGGCGATGGCAGCCGGTCCGGTGGCGGCGATAAAGCCGCGCAGCGGCCCCTCATCCTCGCCCCGCTTCAGGCGAAGTTTCGTCGGCAGGAACCGAAAAAGCCAAGTGGCAAGTCCGACCGCGGCCACGAGAAAGAGAAGCTCAGGTTTCAAGCGGGCCTCCGTTTCAACATGCCGGCAGCCGCGCCGACGGTGATCCCGGCAAGGATACCCAGCGTAGGGGAAAGGATAAGCGTGCCCAAGCCCGTTGCGAGCGCCGCCGCCATCACGGCCGGCACCTGCCGCCGTTCCAGAATCGAAAGCAGCAGCGCCAGAAACAGTGCCGGCAGCATGAAGCCAAGACCCGCATCTATCACAGGAAAGGCCTTCAACGCATCACCGCCCGCCACCGCACCAAGGGCGGTCCCCGCGATCCATGCCGCATAGGCGCCAAGGCCGACGGTGCCGATAAAACCTTCGGAAAACGGCATCCCCCGGGCCATCGCCCCCAGCGTGGCCCCAAACACCTCGTCAGTCAGGCACCAGCCCCAAGCCCAGGAATATCGGGTGCGGGCGTTCTCGCCGGCTTTCTCCAGCAAGGCCGGGCCATACATCACATGGCGCAGGTTCATCGCCGCCAGCGTCAGCGCCGAGACGGCCAGCGGCGCGCCGCTCGTCACCAGCGCGAGCGCCAGAAACTGCGCCGCGCCGGCAAAGATCACCACCGAGAACATCACCGCCTCGACCGCGCTCAGCCCCGCGCGGGTGGCGGCGATGCCAAAGGAAAATGCGATCGGGAAATAACCCAGCATCAGCGGAATCGCGGCCACCAACCCGTCACGCAAGGGGCTGGAGGGGATCGGGGTGGTCATACAGGGCTTGGTCACCGCGGCACATCCATGACCAAGGCCACAAGCGCGGGGGCATCGAGCGCCATGTAAGAATGGGGCAGGTCGCCCATGAAACGGTAGTAATCGCCGGGACCCAGATCCTCCAGCGCGCCCTCGGGCCCAAGCCGGACCCGTCCGGTAATCACCAGCGCATGTTCGACCGTGCCCCGTGGATGCGCCGCCGCATGGCGGACCGCCCCGGGCTGAAGCCGCAGCCGGTAAAGATCGCGCCGACGGTCGGGTGAGGACTTGTCAAGCAGCACGGCGCTGAACCCGGCACTGTCGGAAGAAAGCGCGGTGCCCTCGGTGGCGCGGACCAGTGCGCGTGTCTCGGACGCGGTTTCGAAAAGTGCGCTGAACGGAATCTCCAGCGCGGTGGCTATAGCCCAGAGCGTCTCGACATTCGGATTGCCCTTGCCCGCTTCCAGTTGCGAAAGCGTCGATTTCGCCAGCCCGGCGCGCGCCGCCAAGGCCGAAAGGCTTAGCCCCGCCGCCTCGCGTTCGCGGCTGATGGCCCGGGCAATGAGGTTGTTGGGCGAGACGGTCATTCCGCAAAGGCCGTTCGATTAATCCTAGTTTCGTTCGTTATGTCGCACGAAACGGCGATGTGCAACCTTCGAAAGGAGTGTGCTTCTTCGCTATTCTGCCCCACGATAACGATATAGATTATTTTATGTTAGCGAATAAACTCCGCAACGAACGCCGCCTAATCAAACAGTCTGGGCGGACTTAGATCTCTTTCACAAGACGCGGTAACCGCGCTTGCAGATGAAAGGGAATACCATGAAGACGTTCGCACTCGCTCTGGCCGCATTGGGAATCGCTGCTGGCGCTGCACAGGCAGAAACTTATCTGGATTCGATGACCGACAATCACAATGGTCCGGTCTTTGCGGGCGGGGTCCATGCTACTATCGAAGTTCCGGCCGGCACGATCCTCAGCCCCAAGGAACTGAACAGCGAAAACCTGTCGGCCTCTGACAGCGTCAGCGTTACGCATTTCCCGTCGACCGGCGCGGTCGATGGTCCCAGCCGGAGCTGACGCTCTCTTGCGAAAGATGTCGCGGTCTGCGCGGCATCTTTCTCATGACCGGCAGACCTGCAATAGGTCGCGACGTTTCTTAATCGTCGGCAGGGGCGCCTTGAAGATCCCGGTCCCAACTTGGAATCCTTCCCAAGGAAGCGGCCAGATGGTCCAGAAAAACCCGGACCTTCAGCACATCGACCCGTCCGGGCGGCATTACGGCGTAAAATGACCCCCCGATAACGTGCCAGTCACGCAAAAGCGGAACCAGCGTCCCGTTCCTGATCGCCTCATGCACAATGAATGTCGGCGCGAGCGTCAATCCGTGCCCCGCTATCGCGGCATGCATCAGCACATCGCCATTATTGCCGCGCATCCTGCCATGGACCCGGACGTCCTCTCGCTGACCTTCGCGTTCCAGGCTCCAGGTCCCATGCCGGGCCATGTAATCGTAGACGAGGCAGGAATGGCTGGCCAGCTCGCACGGATGCGACGGTGCGCCGTGCCGGCGCAGGTAATCCGGGGATGCGCATAATACGATATGCGCCGGCGCCAGATAGCGGGCGGTCAGCGACGAATCCTCCAACTGCCGGATACGGATTGCCAGATCAAAGCCTTGATCGACAATGTCGACGACGCGGTCATCAAGGGTCAACTCCACCTCGACATCGGGATATAACGTCAGAAACTCGCTGACGATCACGCCAAGATGCCGGATGCCGAAAGATGTCGGCGCATTGATGCGAAGCGTCCCGCGAGGGGTTCCCTTGGACGAACGGATCTCCTGCTCGGCCGTTTCCAGCATCTCCAGCATGGTTTGCGAAGCGGCGGTCAGTTGCTAGCCCGCTTCGGTAAGGCTTAACCGGCGGGTGGTGCGGCTGATCAGCTTGACGCCCAACTCGGCCTCCAGATCCAAGACATGCTTGCTGGCCATGGCGCGCGACATCCGAAGGCTGGCCGCAGCAGCGGCAAAGCTGCCCCCCGCCGCAATGGCGACCAAGGTGCGCAGGGCCTGCAGATCGCGGATCATCGACGTCTCCGGTTCATCGTCACATCGACGATTGAGGGCACGAAACATTCGCCCATGTCAAACCGGCAACCGTGCAGAACCCGACGCGCGCGGCGACGGCACGCGTCGTTCGCTGGGCGTCAACTGCGCAGGCTGGCGACCGGAGATTGCCGAAAGGCCGTCCATGCAGGCAAACCCGCAAGCAGGGCCGCAACCCCCAGCAGCATCGCCAGACCCGTAAAATCGCTGGCGGAAAACTCGATCGGAAGCTCGAACCCCTGACGCTGCGCGATCGCGCGGGACAAAAGCTTCGCTGCCAGATAACCGCCGGCAAGACCCAGCGCGACGCCACAGGCTATCAGCGCGAACAGCTCGGTCCAGACCAGCGCAAAGATCGAGCTGCGGGGGGCGCCAAGTGCCCGCAACGCGCCGATCTGACGCTTGCGCTGGCCGATATGCGTCATCGTGACCAGCAGCAGCGCCACCGCCACCAGACCCTGCGCCGCAGCGGCAACAGCGGCCAAAACCTGCCGGGCATCGCCCAAGGTGCCGTAAAGACTGGTCAGGACCTCGGCCGGGAAAACCGCCACGGTCCCCTCGTTCGCGCGGTAATCCTGACGCAGTTTATAGGCGTCGGCGATGCTGGCCGGCTTGACCAGAATAGCCGGCACGCCAGGAGTTTCGCCCAAGTGCCAGTCCTCGGCAAGCGGAGCGTGGGGATCGAAGCCGGCGTGGTCGTGATCGTGGGCATGTTCGCCGTCCGCATGGGGCTCGCCTTCCTCACCCTCGGCGTGGTCGTGGTCGGCCGCCATGCCATGCACCTGCCAGACCGCCTGAATCGGCACCAGAATGGCGCGGTCCCATGGGGTGCCAGTCGGGCTTAACTTGCCGGTGACGCGGTAATGAACATCGTCGTGACCATGCCCGCCTTGCGCGATGTCGCCATGCGTGGGGGTAATCTCGGCCCCTACCTCCAGATCGACCATCGAGCCGACCACCGCCTCGCCCTCGGCGGCAAAAATCACGCCTTCGGCAAGGTCCGGCGCGGTTTCGGCGATCAACCGCGTCGTGGTGCCGATCACCGGATAGGCGCGGTAGAAATCGCCAAAGCCAACCGGCGCCGCCCATGAGACCCGGGGATCGTTCTGCAAATCGGCCAGAACATCGCCAGACACCAGCGGCAGCGCGGCCGGTTGCAGGAATACGGTCGAAAGGACAAGCTGCGTCTCGCTGCCCGGTGCGCCGATCACCAGATCGAACTTGTCGGCGGCCCGCGCGCTGCCAAGCCGCAAGGCGCGTTCCTGCAAGGTCACGCCGATGCCAAGCGCGACCGCCAGCGCGATCAGCATCACGATAACGAAAGAGCCCGCCTTGAGACGGCCGAGATCGGCAAGGATGAAACGCAACATCAGGCGGCTTCCGTCATGTCGTCATGCATAAGCGTGCCGCCGGCCAGCATAAGGCGGCGGGGCAACCGGGCGATCAGGCCGGGATCGTGCGACACGACGATCAGCGTCGCCCCCGTCTGTTCCGCCAGCCCTATCAGCAGCGATCCGATGGCCACACCATTGGCCGGATCAAGGCTGGCCGTCGGTTCATCCGCCACGATGACGCCGGGCCGGCGCAACAGGGCGCGGGCGACGGCCACGCGCTGCATCTCGCCCCGCGACATGGTTTCGACGCTCTGGTCGGGGCGGGAAAGACCGACCTCGGCCAGCAGCCCCGCTGCGCGCGCCGTCATCGCCCGATCCGCCACCCGCGCGAGACGGGCGGGCAAAAGCACGTTCTCCAGCGCCGAAAGCCCGGGGAACAAGTGGAAATCCTGCATGATCAGCCCGACATTCATGCCGCGCCAGCGGTCGCGGGCGGCCTCGGGCAGCGCCGCGATATCGGTGCCGTTCCAAAGGACGCGACCGGTCGTCGGACGCTCCAGCCCAGTGATCACGTTGACCAGCGTGGATTTCCCCGACCCCGAAGGGCCCGCCACGGACATGCGCCCCCCAGCAGGCAGGGTCAGATCGGGGATATGCAGGGCGGGGGCATCAAGACCGGGAAACCGGACCTCGACACCGGAAAGCTGCAGGGCAAGCATCGCAATTCCAGTCAGACGGTAGAGAAACGCGCCTCGCGCAGGCGAAGCTGGCTGACAAAGCCGGTTTCGGGATCGGTCCACGACCCACGCTCCAGCACGCCGCGCGCCTCGATCCGCTGGTTGGGATCGGTGAAGGTCTGCTTGCGGTCCAGATAGACGACCATGATATTGTCGGGCCAGTCCGCGTCGGTCGAGCAGAACGGGCAAAGCGCCATGGGGATCTGGGTCAGGACGAAAAACTGCGCCTCGGCCTTCAGCGGCGGGGCCATAAAACCCTGAATGCCGATCTTTTGCCCGGTCATCTGCTTGACCTTGTCCGAGAACTCCAGCCCCAGCGCGCTAAACGAACTGTAAAGCTCATCAAAGGACAGTTCGGACGAGGCCGCCCACGCTGGCTGCAAGGTTGAAAGCGAAAATCCGGCGGCAAGGCCGGCCAGACAATGCCTGCGGGTGATGATGTTTCGCGTCATGCTGACCTCTTGATCGGTGGCGGACCCGCCCGGAAAACCGGGCAGGTCCAGGATGTGCTTACTTCTGTTGCGCACCAAGGGCGAAGACATCGGCCAGAACCTTGTAGACGTCCGATTGCTCCATATAGCCCTTGAACGCCTCGGCGCCGGGGCCGCTGGCTTGCAGCACGATGTCGTCCACGGCATGCACCGCAGTGTCGTTTTCCCGCGGGATGTTGCCCACGCGCAGGACCGCGCCGGGGACGTCCTTATAGGCCTCGTTCGCGACGTAATTGCCGTCCGCATCCTGAATCGCCGGGAAGAAGGGGGCATCCAGCTTGGGACCCCAGGTCTCGTAGTAATCCGGGAAGTTCGAGGCAAAGATCGCCAGCGGACGCTTCACGTCCACGCTGTCGGGAAAGCCGTCGCCATCGGCATCGACATAATCGGGAAAGCCCGCATCGTCATAGACGCCGACCTTCTCGCGCATGTCGTCACCCTCTTTCTGGGTGTCGATGGTGCCGATCAGCGAAACGCCATGCGTGTGGTCGCCCGTCAGCACGACCAGCGTGTCGGGGTTCTTGGCCGCAAAGTCGCGTGCGACTGCTACCACATGGTCAAGCTCGATGGTTTCCAGAACCGCACGTTCCCAGTCCATCGGGTGGGACATCTTGTCGACCGAGGCCGCCTCGACCATCAGGAAAAAGCCGTCGGGGTTCTTGGAAAGCTGGTTCAGCGCCGCCGTGGTCATGTCCACAAGGCCCGGTTGGTCGGGGAACTTCTCGACCGTGCCCTTTTTCAACTGATTGCGGTCAAGCCAGGTGTCCATATTGCCGGTGTGGAACAAGCCCAACAGCCTGTCGTTGTTGGTTCCCGCCGCTTGCGCAAGCTCTTCCCCGGTGGTGGCGAGGGCATATCCCGCGTCACGGAAAAGCTGGATATAATCCTTGTCGTCCTTACGTTTGGAGCCGGGAATGTCCGACTTGAGGAAATAGGCCGAGCCACCGCCCAGCATCACCTCGGGCAGCACGTCGTGGAACATGCCGACGATCTCGGCCTTGTCGCCGCGCTTGCGGGTATGGGACACGACCGCAGCCGGGGTGGCGTCTTGCAGTTCCGAGGTCGAGACGACGCCGATCGCCTTGTTCGTGGTGCGACGCAGCGCCTCGGCGATGGTTTCCACCTTCGGATCGTCAAAGCTGTCGGGCGTGCGGTCGGCGTAAACGCCAAGCGCGTTCACCCGGCTTTTGTGCCCCGTCATATAGGCCGATGCGGTGTTGGCCGAGTCGGTGGCGATGGAATGGGTCGAGGACGTGCCGATAAAGGCCATATAGTCCAGATCGTCCATGGCAAGACGCCCGTTCGCCTTACCGTCCGCCATGCCCTTGGACATGATCCGGGCCGAGGTGCGGTGCGCGACCGACAGGCCGTCGCCGATGATGAAGATGACATTCTTGGCCGTGGGCGCCTCGGCAGTCGTATAGACCTCCCAGGTGACCGATTTCGTCTCGTCGCCGGCCTTGACCTCGACGCTGTAGCTGCCGGGCTCGGCCAGCGCCAGATCGCGCAGGATCAGCGCCGAGCCGAGCGTCTCGTCGTTGTCGCCCTTTTCCTCGGCCTGGAATTCCGCCGGCTTGCCGAACACCTCGGCATAGGGCTTGCCGTTCACCAGAACCGACACGTCGCCTTCGCCGTAAACGGCGTCCAGCTCGATCTTGAAGTCAAAGGGCGAGTTCGCAAGGATCGTGGCCCGGTCGAGCGGATAGATTTCAGCGGCGCCGGCGACGCCGGTAAGCATGGTGCTGGCCGCAAGGGCGGCAAAGATGGTGCGCATGGAAGCCTCGTTGGATTTCGTGCAGAGCGCCAAGCTCTCGGCACGCCGTCTAACCCCCTTGTGTGACAGTAAAGGCACCAGCGCGTGACACTGAGATGAACTTGCCCGGACGGGTGGTCTTCAATCCTCGACGAATTGCCGCAGCCGCTTCCGCTTAAAGACAACCGATCGGTTGCGTTTTTTCATGGCAACGTGGCCGGTCGGAGAAAAATCC
This sequence comes from Paracoccus methylovorus, assembly GCF_016919705.1. NCBI lineage: Bacteria > Pseudomonadati > Pseudomonadota > Alphaproteobacteria > Rhodobacterales > Paracoccaceae > Paracoccus > Paracoccus methylovorus. The sequence goes on along the minus strand of NZ_CP070372.1, from coordinate 17,739 downwards.
ACCCCGAAGACGAAGGTGGCGATTGCCATTCGCGGCTGGCGTCTGTCTTATCCCATGAATTATTACGTATATTCAGCTATTTAAATTAAGGCCACCGATTCGGACTTTCAGTCACCCAACCGGGCGAGAGAAATAATTCTCTTTTTGCGCGCACCCAAACAACAACAGCATCCCAAACCGCCGCCGCTATTTGGAATCGCCACAAAGGCCGCCGGCCGCTACAAACACGACATATTAACTCGTGATAAGGGGCATCTCATGACCTATCGCATCGCAGGACTGACGGGCAGCCACAGCGCAACCTCGGCATGCCGGGCGCGGGGCGTAATGACCACGACCCGCAGCCATGACGTCATCGGCGGTTTGGCCGATCTTCGGCATCCCGATCCCTGTCCTGCGTCTTATCGCGGCCGCGCCGCCTGACCCTTACCCACGACCGACCCGCCTGATCACCCAACGAACCCGCTGGCGGGACCGAACGCGCATATCCCGAAAGGAGAGCAACATGACCCGCAAGATCAGACTCGGCGCCTTTCTGCCCGGCGGCGGACAGCATATCGCCTCGTGGCGCCATCCCGATCAGCCGGCCGACGGTGCCGTCAGCTTCGAATTTCACAAGCAGCTTGCGCAAACCGCCGAGCGCGGCTTGTTCGACGCCTATTTTCTGGCCGACGGTCTGGCGGCCTCGGTCGGCGGCACGTCTGAAGGGGGTCCTGCCCGTGTCGCGGGGTTCGAGCCGGTGACGCTGTTCGCCGCGCTCGCGCCGCTGACCACCCATCTGGGCTTCATCGCCACCGCCTCGACCACGTATGAAGAACCCTATAACACCGCCCGCAAATTCGCCTCGCTCGACCTGATATCGCAAGGGCGCGCGGGCTGGAACGTGGTGACGACCGCGACCGAGGCGGCGGCGCGGAACTTCAACCTCGACCAGCAGTTCCCGCATGCCTTCCGCTACAAACGCGCGGCCGAGCATGTCGAGGTGGTCAGGAAGCTTTGGGACAGTTTCGAGGACGACATCTTCATCCGCGACAAGGCCAGCGGCGATTTCTTCGACCGCGACAAACTGCATGCGGCCGACCACAAGGGCGAGCATTTCAAAGTGCAGGGCCCGCTGAACGTGCCGCGTTCACCGCAGGGCCATCCGGTAATCGTGCAGGCCGGCCAGTCCGAGGATGGCCGCGCCCTGGCCGCCGCCACGGCCGAAGTGATCTTCACCGCGCATCAACACCTGTCCACGGCACAGGAATTCTATCGCGATATCAAGCGTCGCGCGCGTAATCTGGGCCGCAACCCGGATCATGTCCTGATCATGCCCGGCGTCGCGCCCTTCGTTGGCCGCACGGACGAGGAAGCGCAGGAAAAATACGCCGCGCTGACCGGGCTGATCCGCGACGAGGACGGCGTCTCGCTGCTGAACGGGTTGACCGGCGGCACGCTGGACCTGACCGGCTATGATCTGGATGCGCCACTTCCCCCCGCCCCCCCGACCGAGGGGATGAAGTCCCGTCAGGCGCTGATCCGCCAGATCGCGGATGAAAACGACTTCACCATCCGCCAGCTTTTCCAATGGGTCGCCACGGCACGCGGTCATTACACCATCGTCGGCTCGGCCAGCCGCATCGCGGATGTGCTGCAAGAGTGGTTCGAAAACGAAGGCGCGGACGGCTTCAACATCCTGCCGCCATGGTTGCCGACCGGGCTTGACGATTTCGTCGAACTGGTGATCCCGGAATTGCAGCGCCGCGGCCTGTTCCGCACCGAATACGAGGGCCGGACCCTGCGCGAGAATCTGGGCCTGCCCTTCCCCATCAATCGCTACGCGGCCGCGCGCGCCGCCGCCCAGGCCGCGGAGTAGGGCCATGAGCCTTCAGACATTGGACACACCGCGCCCGCGCAAGGGCGCCCCCGGCCCTTCCGCCCTGCCCGCGTGGCGCGGCCGTCTGGCCGGACTGGCCTCTCGCTATGGGTTGGTCGCGGTCTTTCTGGTCCTGTGGCAATTGTCGGGTCCCCTTGGCTGGGTCAGCCCGGCGGTGTTCCCGCCGCTGGACAAGATCTTCGCCGCACTGTGGCAGGGGCTGTCCAGCGGGGCGCTGCTTGACGATATCGGCATCAGCCTGCAACGCGCCGGCATCGCCTTCGGGGCCGCGGTGGCACTTGGCATCCCGCTTGGGTTGCTGATGGGCCAGTTGCCCCCGGTCGAGCGGGCGCTGGACCCGATCCTGCAACTATTCCGGCAGACCTCGGCGCTGGCGCTTTACCCGGTCTTCATTCTGCTGCTGGGTCTGGGCGAGACCTCAAAGGTCTTCGTGATCTTCTGGGCGACGCTGTTTCCGATCCTTCTGGCCACCATCGGCGGCGTGCAGGAAGTGGACCGCAAGCTGATCGAAATGGCGCGCAGCTATGGCGCCGGGCATCTGGCGATCTTTCGCCGCGTGGTGCTGCCTGCCTCGGTTCCCGCGATCTTCGTCGGCCTGCGCCTGTCAGCCACGACCGCACTGTTGCTGCTGATCGCCGCCGAGATGATCGGCGCGAACAAGGGGCTGGGCTTCCAGGTGATGAACGCCCAGTACAATTTCCAGATTCCGCTGATGTTCGCCGCGATCTTTCTGCTGGCTTTTCTGGGGCTTGCGGCCAACGCGGTTCTTGTCGCGCTGCAACGCCGCCTGTGTCGCTGGGCTGTTACAGACCGCTGACTATTATTCCCGAATCCCATCAAGGATACCCTTCCGATGAAACACCTCCTGTCTTCGCTGGCCTTGGGCACTGCTCTCACGCTGTCCGGCACAGCCCACGCCGAAGATGTCACGCTGCGCTACCTGGCCAGCCATGGCGGCATCGCGGCACATGAACTGGCCAAAGAGCTGGGCTGGTTCGACGGAACCGGCGTCGATGTCGAAACCGTGGGCTACGCCGCAGGCGGACCGGAATCGCTGATGGCGCTGGCCGGCGGCTCGATCGAGATCGGCAGCGCCGCAACTGCGGCCGTGCTGAACTCGATCATCGGCGGCAACGATTTCATCGCCGCCTATCCGACGCAGGGCATCAACGATCAGGTCCAGTCGATCTTTTACGTGCTGGAGGACAGCCCGATCCGCTCGATCGAGGATATTGCCGGCAAGACCATCGCGGTAAACACGCTTGGCGCGCATCTGGACTATACCGTGCGCGAGGCGCTGCAGCAGAAGGGTCTGGCACAGGACGCCGCCAATCTGGTGACGGTGCCGGGACCGCAGCTTGAACAGGTGCTGCGTTCCGGTCAGGTCGATGTGGCGGCCTTTGGCTATTGGCAGACCACCTTCGAAGGCGCCGCGCGCCAGCAGGGCGGCATTCGCGCGGTGTTCGGCGATACCGACGTGCTGGGCGACATCGCCGGCGGTTTTGCCGTGCTGCGTCGCGATTGGGTCGAGGATCACCCCGACGCAGCCCGCATCTTTGTCGAGACCTCGGCGCGGGCGCTGGATTATGCGCGCGAACACCCCGAGAAAACCCGCGAGATCACCGCCAAGGTTCTCAAGGACCGGGGCGAGAACCCCGATGTCGCCGCCTTCTTCGCAGGCTATGGCGTGCGCAAGGGCGGGCTGGCCACCGAACGCGACGTGCAGTTCTGGATCGACGTGCTGGTGCGTGAAGGCAAGTTGGCCGAGGGCCAGTTGAAAGCGCGCGACGTGCTGCTGATCACGCAAGAAGAGGTCGCCGCAAAATGACCGTGACCGACGTTGTCCGCAGAGAGGTTGCCCTGCGCAACCTCTCGAAATCCTACAGCCTCAACGGCCAGTCGCTGCAGGTCCTGCGCCACCTGGATCTGGATATCCGCGGCGGCGAGTCGCTGGCGATCGTCGGCCCCTCGGGCTGCGGCAAGACCACGCTGTTGCGGCTTCTGGCCGGTCTTGAGGCACCGGATGGCGGGCAGGTTCTGATCGACGGGCAGGCCGTGACCGGCGTGGGCACCGAGCGCGCCGTGATCTTTCAGGAACCGCGCCTGCTGCCTTGGTTGACGGTGCTGGACAACGTGTCCTTCGGGCTGGACCTGCGTGGCCTGTCGCGGGACGAGGCCCGTGGCCGTGCGCGGCGCTATATCCGTCTGGTGGGTCTCAGCGGCTTTGAAAACGCTTGGCCGCGCCAGCTTTCGGGTGGCATGGCGCAACGCGTGGGGATCGCCCGCGCCCTGGCGATCCAGCCCGAGATCCTGCTGCTGGACGAGCCATTCGGCGCGCTGGACGCGATGACCAAGCTGACCATGCAAGAGGAACTGACCCGCATCTGGCAGGAAGAGGGCGTGACGATGGTGCTGGTCACCCATGATCTGGAAGAGGCCATCTTTCTGGCCGACCGGGTGCTGGTCATGTCGCGCGACCGCGCGACGCCGCCCCGCCTGATCGGCAACGACCTGCCCCGCCCCCGCGACCGCAGTCATCGCGACTTCGTCGATATGCGCCGGCAGTTGATGGCGCAATTCGGGCTGCATTGAAGGGACAGAGAAGGACAACCTCCGCCACGGGCTCATGGGGGAAGTTCATGCTCTTTGGGCGTCCCAATTTGGAATGGCGGGCAGCCGGGCTTGCAACGATAGTGGGGCTGTCCGGACACTCAAAGACGTAAAACCGATGACGCAAATCTCGGGCGATGTATCGGCATAAAGCTTGAAAGAGGAATGGATGCGGATTTTGTTTCACGGCCCCGGGCTGGCGATCAGTAAGCCCCAAGTCAATATCCAACCCATTTTTGGCACACAGTCGACGACGATCAGCACGTTCGCCGAACTCAAGCTGAGCCACCAACTTACCGGAAATCGTGGCAACATGATTCACGCCGAGGCACCCGCAAAGCTGTTCGAGCATGATGTCAAGAAGTCGATTTATGGAAACGTAGCCACGCTGCAGCGCAGTCTGGGCGATTCTTTTGCCGATCAGATGGAAGAAAACTTTGATCTCATCATCATCTCCATGGCGAATTTCATTCGCACCGATCATGATGGTCAGCACCTGCTGGCCCCCCTTAGGGCGCTCAATGGCAGGGTAAAATTCATGGTTCTGGGCGCTGGATTGCAAGGAAACCCGGATCCAAGGAACATGATTCCGTCGAATCTCGATCTGATCGCGATGTTCAATGAACAAGCCGAAGTGTTTGCGGTGCGCGGACGGGAAACGGCGCTGTGGCTTCGGAAACACGGCTACGAAAACGCTACAATTATTGGATGCCCCAGCCTTTACGCCTATCCCGATTCAATTATGAGTCTGGATTACGCCGCAGCACGGGCCCGGGCTGAAAATGCGCGCATCATGACTGCGGGCTATCTTAAGCAAACTGAAAACACGCTTCACCCTCGCGGTCGGGAACTGGTCAAAGCCTTTCAGGGCTTGAAAGCCTCGTATGTCATGCAGGACGAGGTTTTCACCTTTTCCGGCCTACAAACCACCCCCAGAGCCTTTAACGAGGGTCGCTGCGAGGTCGATAAAGCAGTGCTAGAGGATTATCTGAAAGGCTACGGCGTCGATAACCTTCCTTTCGACAGGTATTCCTATTTCATGGAAACCAGCGGTTGGCGTCAAGCAGCCATGGCGCATGACGTGTTTATCGGGGATCGTTTTCATGGTGGAGTCGCCGCGTTGCAAAGCGGGATTCCGGCGATTTTCCTTAGTCACGACAACCGCGTTGCAGAACTGACAAGCTTCTTCGATCTGCCGGCTCTGTCCACCAAAGAGTTCGCTCGATTGGGTTTGCGTCAGACGCTGGAGACCCATCTAAGTGACGACGCCGAAAGGAAATTCAAAGAAAAATATCTCCTGCTGCACAAACGGTTCCGGGAGTTCTTTGCAGGACATGGGCTCAAGGTTCACCCGCAGCCTCCGGGGTCGCCAGACACGGCACCGGCGCCAAACCCAAGCAAGGCGCAGGGCGGCACCATCACCCAGCCAGTCAGGACCGTTTCAGAGAAAATCGAATTTTCTATTGGCAAAGACGATCATATCCGAATTGGCGACGTCTATGGAAAGTACCACTTTTCCGATATATCCAAGCCGCTGGTGATCACATTCTCCCATCTCGGCGGCTCTGTGTCCGAAGATGACATGCAGGCGATGAAATCGCCTTGGGCTTTTGATTATCTTCGGCGGAAAAATATCAATTGCCTTTGCTTTGCTTCCGTTCGCGGAAAAAACAAATTCTATCGCGACCAAACCTTTATCGACGCCCTCGACAAGATATCTGCAGCATTGCCGAACTTCCCAAACCGTCTTGGTTATGGAACGAGCATGGGTGCCTATGCGGTCTCTGCTTTTTCCGGCCCTTTAAATATCTCTCGCCTGCTTTTGGCATCTCCGATTTCGACCAGAGATCCAAAGATCAATTACTGGGATCTTGCCGCAAAACGCTCTTTGCCCAGCTTTAAATTCGACTGGAATGGAAAATACAGCGACGGCGCAGAAACAACCGCTGGTGGATATGTCATTTACGATCCACTTTATGGCCTGGATGCACAGCACGCCAGGCGGTTTGAAAGCCTTACTCCCTTGAAGATGCCGGGTGCAGGGCATTCTGGTGTCGATCTATTGGCCCAGATGAAGATCCTGGACTGGGTCTTCAGCTCATTCTTCGAAGGTCACATAGATAAGCCCAGCTATTACCAGAAAATTCGAGCGCGAAAATCACTTGCCTCCTATTACCGTGGCCTGCTGGGCAAGGAAAACACGCAGATCACACCTGCACGCCGGCAGGTGATGAAAAATTATCTTGAAAAACAACGCCCAAATATTCTGAAAGGCATTCCTGACCAGATCTGGGGTTTGGATCAAGCATCTCCTCGGCAAGTCAAGCAATCTGCGATCCCGAAAAGCAAGGATGATATTACCGTTATATCATTTCCCACATCCGGGTCGTCTACGGCAGAACAGTCCTCCAATTTATTGGACAGAATTCGGCGCCTTATCGGACAGTGATAATCATCCTCAGCCCACGACCAGCGGATGACCATAATCCGCTGGTCGTGGGTAACTGAACTGCCGAAGGCTCCCTCCAAACAGATCTTAGCGCTTGACCAGCCGATCCTTTGGCGAACGGCGGGTCGCGAAATCCTGCTGACCAGCCGTGATCGGAGTTACGGTCCGCGGCGATATAGGGTTAGGATGAAGTCCGTGGATCATGAATGTGCCGTTCAAGGGCATGGTCCGCACAGAAGGTCCCGGATCATTACACTCCCAAGGTGGAGCGAGCAAAGGAACAGGCTATGACCATTCTCGCCTATGGCGCCTCTGCGGCGGACCAGCCGCTGTCGCGGATGTCGATCACGCGGCGCGCACCTGGCCCGCATGACGTGCAGATCCAGATTGTCTATTGCGGCATTTGCCATTCGGACCTGCATCAGGTGCGCAGCGAATGGGCCGGCACGCTTTACCCTTGCGTGCCCGGGCACGAGATCGTGGGCCGTATCGCCGCAGTGGGCGATCATGTTGGCAACCACAAGGTCGGCGATCTGGTCGGCGTCGGCTGCATCGTGGACAGTTGCCAGCATTGCGCCGAATGCGACGAAGGGCTGGAGAATTATTGCGACGGGATGATCTGCACCTATAACGCCCCTACTGCGGACGTGCCCGGTCACACGCTGGGCGGCTATTCGCAGCAGATCGTCGTGCATGAACGCTATGTGCTGAAAATCACCCACCCGGAAGAGCAGCTTGCCGCCGTGGCGCCCCTGCTTTGCGCGGGCATCACCACCTGGTCGCCGCTGCGCCATTGGGGTGCCGGGCCGGGTAAAAAGGTCGGGATCGTCGGCATCGGGGGCTTGGGGCATATGGGTGTCAAGCTGGCACATGCGATGGGCGCCCATGTGGTGGCCTTTACGACCTCGGACAGCAAGCGCGCGGATGCGCACGCGCTTGGGGCGGATGAGGTGGTCATCTCGCGCAATCCTGACGAGATGGCAGCCCATGCAAAAAGCTTCGACTTCATTCTGAACACCGTGGCCGCCCCGCATGATCTGGACGCGTTCCTGTCGCTTCTCAAACGCGACGGGACCATGGCGCTGGTCGGCGCGCCGGCGACACCGCATCCTTCGCCCAATGTGTTCAGTCTGATCTTGCGGCGCCGCAGCCTTGCCGGCTCGATGATCGGCGGCATCCCCGAGACGCAGGAAATGCTGGATTTTTGCGCGGAACACGGCATCACCTCCGATATCGAGATGATCCGCGCCGACGAGATCGAGGCCGCCTATGCAAGGATGCTCAAGGGCGATGTGAAATACCGCTTCGTGATGGACATCGCGACGATGGCCGCCTGACCCGCAGGATTGAAAGGATCGACAGATGAAGATCACCCGCTCGGGGCAAGCGCCCTCGACTGCCGGACCATCCGATTGGTTCACCGGCACTGTCCGCCTCGACCCGCTGTCCTCGGCCGAGCCGCCCGGCCGCGCCCAAGTCGCCCATGTGACGTTTGAACCCGGCGCGCGAACGGCATGGCACACGCATCCGGCCGGACAGACCCTGATCGTGACCTTCGGCCGTGGCCGCGTCCAGCGCGAGGGCGGCCCGGTCGAAGAAATCCACGACGGCGACGTGGTCTGGTTCCCGGCCGGCGAAAAGCACTGGCATGGCGCCTCTGCAAACACCGCCATGAGCCATATCGCCATTCAGGAATCCATCGACGGATCGGCCGTCACATGGATGGAAAAGGTCTCGGACGCGGATTACGGCGGCTGAACGCACATGGCAGGCAACCCCGGCCACCCCCGGGAAACGCTGTGCTGTCATTCCCGGCGCGAAAACGCGCCGGGAACTGTATTCATGCTATCACGACACAATCGGCGGTAATGACGCCCACGGCACCTGCCAGCAAAGAACTCTCGTCCTTATCACCCCCGATCGCGATGGCCAGAACATCCCGCGCCTGTTCCGAGATTTGCTCATTCAGAACATAATAGATCGAAGCCGCGCCCGGTGTAGCCTCCAGCAGAATTCTACTCGCTGATCACGTTCCAGAATCTTGCATTCGAACAACGTGGCGAACGGCGGTGTGCAATTTGCAAACGCGACTCCCAAGGTCACAGCCATTATCCCTACGCTCAGGCACGATCGCAGGGCGCTTTTTGATATATCGATCCTACGGCGCAGGGGCAAAATCATCGGCAACAGAGATCGTATCAGGCTGGCACACCCGACGCACAACGGGACGGTCATTTTCGGGATCTTTCATACTCTGGTGGCTCGAATATACCTGCAATACGGCAGGATTCGGCGACGGGCTCAACCGACCGTCGGTCTCCGGCCAATACAGGCGATCATCCACAAACAAGACATAGTAGGTTCCATTATTGGACAGCGCCATGCCTGTCGCAGATGATGTAACCCCGCGGACAGGCTTCCAGACCAGCTCCCAGCCTTTCGGACGAAACGTCAGTTCCCATTCGCCCTCCGCGTAATAGTTATATTCCATCTGGAATTCATCATTCCAGCAAAGCTCTATATGGGCATTGTACTCGGGTATTTCACAAGAGAACGCCCGTCTGAATCCCGCACCACATTCGGCAAAGGCCAGGTTGGCATAACCACAGGCAAGTAGTGCGATAGTCGCAATCTTAAGGTTCATCACGATCCAAGACATGTAATCGGCAACCTCGGTGTGACAGTTCGGCGTTCGGATTTCAATCTTGGCGCCGTGATGGCGTCGGAAGATCATGCGCGCCTTGCTATCAGTATGTTTCTTGTAGCAGCCAAGCGGCTGAGGGAAAGCGGTCTACTCGAGAGCGTCCGATCTTCTGTATATGGGCGGTCCGGTGGTAGAAGCGGGTCGCCCTACCCTTTCAGGCCTCCTTGCCAGCACGGTCGACGTAATGCGATTCACGTCCGAAGTCCGTGGTCGCCCGGCAGGCCCGCGGCTGCGAGGAAACTGTCGAGCAGGGCTTTGTTGTCTCCGGTCAGGATCGCGGGCCACATAGCCGTCGGGACGGACCAGCACCCATTCGCCAGGCGTCAGACCATAGGCCACTGTCAGGACATAGTTAAGCAGCGTTGTCTTTCCAGCCCCGAAAACCGGACAGCACCGCGACGGGAGGGCGGCGGACAGTTTGCAAAAATATGGCGTTCATGTCTTGTGCATTAGTGATGTAATCACATAACATATTCCTAGATGAACGCTGCGGCGGAAAGCAAGAGGATTCGAAATCGCCATCGCACCGCTCATCACCTCATCAAAGAAGGACAGTCACCGAATGCAAAACATCAAACTGCAGCGGCTGGGGGCCCTAGTGTTCGCGCTGGCCCTTGGAGCAAGCGGCGTCTCGGCCCACGAAACCGGGGCCACAGCGGCTGAAGGCCATGACCATAGCCATAGCCATTCACACGATCATGATGCGAAAGGTTCCATCAGCGAGGGCTACTTCGAGAATGAGCAAGTCAAACCACGAGAGCTTAGTGATTGGGCCGGCAACTGGCAGTCGGTCTATCCTTATCTTCAGGATGGCACCTTAGACGGTGTCATGGCGCACAAGGCTGAGCACGGCGACAAGACGGCAGAGGAATATCGCGCCTATTACGAAACCGGCTACAAAACCGATACCAACCGTATCGTCATCGAGGGCGACCGGGTCGAGTTCTCTGACGCCGACAGCACAGTGGCAGGGCAATATCAGTCAGACGGCCACGAGATCCTGACGTATGAAAAGGGCAATCGTGGGGTGCGCTACGTTTTCAGGAAAGTCTCTGGCGACGAGGCGGCGCCGGCGTTCATCCAGTTCAGCGACCACATAATCGCACCCGCGAAGTCCGGACATTATCATCTTTATTGGGGCGATGATCGCCAGGTCCTTCTGGAGGAAGTGACCCATTGGCCAACCTATTATCCGGCAGATCTGACCGGAGAACAGGTCGCCAAGGAGATGCTGGCGCACTGAACGACATGCTGGCCGATACACCTGTCGGTCAGCAACGTCGATCCCTGGGGCCGGGCGTGCGCATAAACCGCGCGGCAACCCGGCATATTCGCACCCGTGAATTGCCGGCTCAGGGCGTTTGTCACTGCCCCATCGCCTCATCGAAGGAATGGTCGGTTTTCTCAAGCTTGCCATTGTCGATCTGAATAGGACGGAAGGGGGCGTGGCCTGCGCGGCGGGCTGGACCTGCGTAAGGCGATAGCAGCCCACGAACACCGTTATATTCTGGCCGTTGTTCGAGAAGTCGCATCTGGGCAGATCCTTGTAGGCCGGAAAGCCCGCTGCCTTCATATGATAAGCGATGGAGCGGACTACGCGTTCAGCCGTCTCGGCCTTCAGCAGTCGGGTCAGGATCGGCACGGCAGCATCAAATGCGGGCGCGGCTTGCTCGATCAGATCGGTCACAGCCTGGGCCATCCCGTGCATTTTGAGGCTGCGGAGCATAATGATGACGGCGCCGCTGGCGGGATGGCGGCCTCTGGTGTTGCGGACGCGCAGATCATTGTGAGCCGCCGACATTGGCCTTGGGCTCGCGGTGCAGCATCTAGCACTTTTGGTGTGTCGACAAGCGGCCCGTCGTTGGTTTTGCCATCAATTATGCGGTGCAGGATGTTCAGCACATGGGTTTTGGTCGCGACGCCTTCGGCAAGAGCCAGCTCACTGCGGTCAGCACGGCGTGCTCGTTATAGAGCAAGATCAGAGCAAGGATGTCGACCCTTTCTCGGTCGCCGCCGGGTCATCGCAGCATCCGCTCCTGCAGTTGCCTGAAGCCTGCTGGTAGTTCGGCGAACGGTGCGCCATTCCTGAGGGTGCCGGAGTTGCGCTGGATCACAGTCAGATAATGCCGCCAGTCATAGATCGTTCGCGGCAGTTGGTGTGAGGATCGATCCGCCGCGCATGCTCGCACAGGACCTGACCTTCGGCGGCGATGATCAGCCGTTCGGGATAGACACGCAGGCTGACGGGGCGATTGGCGAATGACGCCGGAACACTATAGCGATTGCGTTCGAAGCTGATCAGGCAGGTGGGCGAGACGCGCTTGCCCTGCTCGACGAACCCGTCACAGGCAGGCGGCACCGGCATCAGCGCAGCCTGCTTCTCGGCCCAGACATCGGCGACGCTTCCGGCCAGACGACCGTGCGGGATGGCGACCAGCACGGTCGCGGCAGCAAAGTGATTGGTGATCATAACCGGTCTCTTCAGCGGCGTGGTTCTGCAAGACCACTGTTGAGACCCAAGACCCGGTCATGGCCACCCGCTGCGCTATCTGAGGGCTACGCGCGTGGCCATGACCTCTCTGCAGCGCTTATCCCCGACGACTACGGGACCGAGATCACCAGCAAGGCCTTCCTGCAATGGGCCAACGGAAACGGCGTCGAGTGGCATTGCATCGATCCCGGCAAGCCAGTGCAGAACGGGTTCGTGGTCACTTCTGCTCGCGGGTTTGGTGCGGCAGTCAGCTGACACTGGTACATAGATCACCTTGGGGGCGTGATATCAACATCACCTATCCGCCCCATGCCCTGGATTTAAAAACTAAACCTGACGCCTGTGTCGATGCTTAACAACTCACTATAATCGCGCTGTAAGGATGCAGCAAGACGAGCGCCGCCCAGGTCATAATTCACGCCAATACCGTAGGCCTGATCGGTCGTCTTACCGCTCCAGTCGCCATCATTATTCGCAACATAAGCATCAAAGCTTACCGACTTCCAAGCAAGATTTCCATATAGAACCAATGTTTGTCCAAGATCATCGGACTCGGTAATACTTCCATTGTTTATGAAGTTCATCCCCACACGAGCGTTATCATTCACTGCGAATTGAGCACCCACAAAATATTGATCATTGTCCTTATATCCTGATCCATTAAAGACTGCCGCGGTTGATAAACTCAAGCCGTTATCCCAAGCATAGTCCAGTGACGCGCCAAGTTCCTCTTCAAATCCGATGCCATCTTCGTTGTTTCCAGTTTGATCTGGATTTACAAAGGATGCCCGCGCAACAAGGCTCCCGGCCTCGTACTCGACAGCAAGGCCAACACGATTTACACGGCCCCTGTAGGATTTGTTTTCAAAAGAGAAGAAATCTCCCAGCGGATCTCCACCTTCAGAACGATCATAGATCCCCATTTGTGATGCCTTTAGCAAATTTGCGGAATCAAAGGCGGTTGGCACGTTCCCGACATAAACCGTAACATGGTCGAAAGCGGCGTAGATAGAGGGCGGGCTACCGCTGGACATTGCAGCATCGCCCTGATCCCACTGCCAACGAAAGCGGGCCCCAAACTTTACACCACTATCCGTGATTGTCGTCGCATTGACAATAAATCTTAGCCGCGAAGATACTTGCGTGCTGTTGCCGCCCCCAGTACGATGGCCATTCTCATAGTAGAATAGACCTGTGCGGCCAAAGCCGGATATCTTCACATCCGCAACGGCTCCTCCCGTTGAAAGCACAAGCGCAGCCATCGCTATTACGCTTTTATTCATGAGAACTCTCCTCTTTTCTACATGAAGGCACGCCAAATCCCTCAGCGCCGATATTTTCTCGCGCTGGCACCTGGAAGAATTTGACGATTATCTTTATATTTTCTTGCAGACTATTTTGTGGATCTCGCAGCTTTCAAGAAACCGCGTTTAGAATAAACCTCCCCTGCATTTTTGCATCGGATTATAACTCCTTAGCGGAGTCGGTTGAATTCATGTTAATGTCCGCGCAGGCATGATTTATAGTTTTTACACCCCACCGAGTGCTCAGACATTCTTACCGGAAGTGATGCCACGCAGTTCGGAATTTTTTGCACAAATAATATTCAGGATATTAAATATTGCACTTGACTGGTTGCTAAAGAACCTGCCCAACCCGATATGGTTTGGGAAAGCTCATTCATCTCTGCCTATGCAAAGTGAAGGTGTCTGGGCGGGATGACGAGTGTCTGTTCAGCGCTATCCGAGCGGCGGCTGAAAACTGCAAGCCCTCTGGGAGTGACCGCTGGCGCAGAGCAGAATATCCGGCACTACTGACGGCCGGTCAGATCGCAGGCACCTCCTATCCCGGCCGATCACGTCGTCTGCTGTCGGAGGATGTCCAGAAACTTTAAATGCAATGCGGTTGGTTGCCAGTTGCGCCGCTGAATGACGCCGATTGCATTGCCTTCGGTGATCTGCTCGAACGGCAATATCTGAAAATCAGCTACACCATGTTCGAACTCGAATTCGAAACGGGTTATCATGGTCAACCGGTCGCTGACCGACATCAGGGTGCGGATCGTTGTCAGAGAATTGGTCTCGACCTTTGGGATCGGCGGCTTCGACATCCGCGCGAACAGGCTGTTGAATACTCCCCGCCGGGTTGAACCAAAAGTCGGTGCGATCCAGTCGAACTCGGACAGATCGTCAAGCGACACCTCTGTCTTGCGGGTCAGCGGATGGTCTCGCCGTGCGATCACGACGAAGGGTGAAAAGACCATCGGTTCCTGCACCACATCGTCGGTTTCCAGCTGCGGGCGGTTCATTCCCACCACGATATCCAGATCACCACGCCGTAAACGCGTCGTCAGTTCGCGCGCATCCGCCGTGTGCACGACTGCATGCATGGCAGGATAATGCCGCATGATCTCGTCCAACGCGCGGCCCAGCAGGAACCCTCCTGCCAGCGGCATCGCACCAAGGCGCAAGGTGCCACCCCTATGGCCGCGAACCTGGGCGATTTCATCCACGGCCCAGTCGATCTCGCGTAGCGCCACCGCAAGTCGGCGGGCCAGTTGTTCGGCATTGCGTGTGGCGACAAAGCCGGATTGGCCGGCGACGAACACCTGCTTGCCCAGATTGCGCTCAAGATCACGCGCAGCGCGGTGCAATGCAACGGTCGAAAGTCCCGCCTTGCGCGCTGCATCGGCGAAAGATATTGAGCGCGCGATTTCTGTCAGGGCGCGGATCTGCGACCGGGTGATCTGGTAGGTTGCCGTGTCGGCGCGCCTGACCGGAACGCCGAATTCCCCCAATGCCGCCTCGATCTGCTGGAACATCAATTCCGTACGCCGGGCCAGCACCCGACCTTCGGGTCGCATTAGACTGCCGGCAGAGTTGCGGTCGAACAGTTGGCAGTCCAACTCCTCCTCCAGCCGGGTGATGGCCTGCGTCACGGCCGGCTGCGACATGGAGAGAACCTCGGCGGTACGGCGTAGGTTTTGCAGGTCGGCAGCATGCGCGAAGATACGCAAGTTACGCAGGCTCACTGTTGTTGGGTAGTGCACGGTACAACCTCCCCTTGCGAGAAAAGCGGAGTGCGACGGATTCTGATGATCTCACTCGGGCAAATGACGTGTTCTCAATAATGCAAATCAACATATACCGCACCGGAGCGAGTATTGGCTGCGGCCTCCCGACGCAGGCTCAGATCGTAAGATTACGAAGTCGCGGCATGAACATCCAGACCACCCCCGCGAATACCACCACGACGGTCGCCATCAGCCCCATTGCGAGTCGCGGCCCTATCCAGACCGACAGCAACGACATGGTGGCCATACCAAGCGGCCGCAGTCCGCGCGACATGAACAGCGTCGAAAGCACCCTGCCCCTGTATGCGTCATCGACAGTCAACTGAAGGATCGTGGCGTTCGAGGAGTTATAGGCAATATGCATTGCCCCCGCTATAAACAGGATGGGCGCTGCGGCATAGAAACTGGGGGCCAAGGAAAAGGCCACCAAGGCAACGCCAAATCCCCCCATGAACAGAAGCATGGTAGAACCCCGACGCGCATCGTGCTGCAGGTGGGCGGAAAGCAGCGCCCCGAAGATCGACCCGGCCGCTGCAATTGCCGTCATCGTGCCGAAGCCCGCAGCGCCGACGTCAAAGACATGCGCTGCAAAGACCGCAAGGAATTGCAGATAAGGCAGACAGAAAAAGGTCGGAACCAGCGCGACCGCCACCAACATGAGCAGGATCGGTTCCCGCCGCAGATAGGAAATTCCACCGGTCAGCGTGGCCAAAAATGGCTCTTTTTCCCGCACGATCCCTTGGGCGGGCAGGTCCATCAGCATCAGCGTTGCCATCACAACGGTGAAGCTGACCGCATTGGCGATGAAGCAGGCGGTAATCCCCAGCGTGGCGATAATCGCCGCCGACGCCAGCGGGCCGATGATCTTGGCCATATTGATAGTGATCGAGTTCATCGAGATCGCGCTGGTCATCGCCTCTCGCGGGACAAGCTGGTATATCAGGGACTGCCGGGCAGGCTGATTGAAGGCCACAATTGTTCCGCGGCAAGTGGCCAGTATCATGATCAGCCAGATGGCGGAATCGTACAGGGCTACAGTCAGGGCCAGTCCGATAGCCACCATCATCGCAGCCGCCTGCGTCGTTATCAGCATACGCCGCCGATCGATCCGGTCAGCCACCACACCACCCAGAATGGCAAATAGAAGGATGGGCAGCCCCCGGCCCAGATTGACAAGCCCCAACATCACCGGATCGCCTGTCGTTGTTATGACCAGCCAGTTCAATGCGATCTGATCCAGCCAGTCACCAGTAAAGGATACGAAATTTCCCAACCAGTACAGGCGATAGTTCCGGTAACGCAGGGCATTAAAGGTCCCCGGCCGGGCTTGCTGCGGGCCGATGGGGGATTGTGCGCTGTCTTTCATCATGTCATTCCGGTTTTGGGTTGTGCCACCCGAGAGCGGCGGTATCACACGCCAGGCAACGATCATACGATGCCGAGCGGACGGCCTGACATCGCCACCGCGCTACCCGATTCCGCCGCCCTTCCCCTCGTTTCCGGCAGCTACAGATCTGCCGGAAACGGCGATGTAGCTAGGCTTGTCGGGTCAGGTCATAAAACAGGTGCTCCTCACTCAACTGACCCGGCGTCCAATCTGGAGTTCGTTGGGTGGTTGCGATGATTTCGTTCACCTCGCATAGCGGGATGAAATAATACTGGTCGTAGATTCTCTGATAGGCCGCGATCAGCAATCCATTGATCTCAGCCTGATCGAGGCTGGACGAAGCCTTATCCAAAATCTCATCCAGTTTCGGATCCTTGATGATGGTCCGCCCCGACGAGGAGTGCATGTAGAGTTTCATCGCATCAAGGATGTCATAGGGGCTGGGATCGGTGACGCCGTCGGTGCCCATGATATTTCCCTCAACCTTCCCGGCCCGCCAATCAGCCTGGAAGACGGTGAAATCCGTATTATAGATGACCGGCTGCAGCCCCACGGCCTGCCAGTAGCCCACCACCGCCTCGACCAGCATCGGGAATTCCGGTGCCAGCGGGCGCTGATAGCTAGGTACCTTGAATTTATAGTCTTCGAAACCGGCATCCTTGAGCAGCCATTTCGCCTCGTCCGGATCGTAGGGATAGGGCGTCAGGACCGGCACTTCGCCAAGCACGTTGATGACGCTGCCCGGCCATGTCGTCGTGGGACGGGCCTCCCCCTCGAAGATATTGGCCATCACGGAATCCTTGTCCACTGCAAGGTTCAACGCCTTTCGGAATCGGATGTCCGAGAAAGCCGGCGAGGTCCATTGCATGTTCGGGCGGAAATTCATGATCGCCGCATTGGTCTTCTGGATAATCTTCAGCCCCGCCTGGCGCATGTCATCCACCTTGTCGCGGCCCACCGTAGTAATATCGGCGGCACCGGTCATCAGCATGGCGATGCCGGTGGCTTCCTCGGGGATCATCTTCAGCGTTACTCGTTTGAAACGCGGCGTGCCGTCACGCCAGTGGTTTTCGGTCGCCTCCAGCCGGATCTCGGATCCGGTGGTGACCGAAACGAACCGATAGGGACCGCTCCCAACCGGATGGT